>NZ_JABKBZ010000070.1:0-25630 GCF_013166635.1 Lentimicrobium sp. S6
TTTTCGGCTGCTTCTTTTATTAATTGAAGCTTTTCTTCTTTTGTAAACTTTCTTTTTTCTGTCATGATCGTACAAATTTATAGATTTCTAACTATAACTTTGTCCGATTGTTTAAGGGGCCAAAACAATAGCCCTAATTTTATTGGGGCTTTTTTTAAAACATTATTCTTATCAAGAGGAGAATTGCCATCAATACTGGATTTAAAGAATTTGAATCCGCTCAAAGAACACTAGCAGGAATAGAAACCGTAAGTATCATTAGAAAGAATTAGATTGAAAAACCCAAGGCTACTACTTTTAAAACATTTTATTCTTTAGCTGTATAATATTTAATTATATTTGATTTTTAGAATTCGTTTGAATTAATGCGACAGAACCTGTTTGAGTCTTTATATTTGGGGCAGAAGTGATTACCTAGGTTCTTAATGTGACAGAACTATACTAAACAGACTTAATATGAAGTGAATATCGTGTGCCTTTTAATGCTCCTGTCCTTATTAGTATTTTCTTTTCCACTAAATCTTGTAAGTCTCTGGTTGCAGTAGAAGCAGATGTCTTGGCAATTTTAGTATAGTTATCAGCACTTAAACCTCCTTTAAACCCCGAATATCCTGCGTCAAACAGTCGCTTTACTACTTTTAATTGGCGTTCATTTAATTGAGGAGAGAAGTGATCGAAAAACTTTGTTTCCTCGATTAAAAACTCAATTTGTTTTAAGGTGTTTTGTTGGGCATCTAAAATAGTTTGACCAAAGTAAACCAACCATTCTGTAATGTCTAAAGTTGTATTATGTTTTGCCAGTGAAGAATAATAGCTTTTTTTGTCTTTTTCTATGGTGTATGATAGTGAAATTAATGTAGGTTGATGAATGCTTAAGGCAATTGATTTTTCAGCAATAGCTCGTCCAATTCGTCCATTTCCATCCTCAAAAGGGTGGATACTAACGAAATATAGATGTGCAATTCCAGCTTTTGTCAATGCTAGCATCTCCGATTTGTCTTTATCTTCGTGAACAGAGTTAAACCAATAAATAAATTGGTCCATTTCATAAGGCAGTTGTTTTGATGCTGGAGCTTCAAAATGAACTCTCTCTTTGCCTAAAGCACCAGAGACAATCTGCATAGAGTCTTCATGGTTTCTGTATCCTCCGATATTTATTAAATCACGCCGGCCATTAGTAATCATTTTGTGCCATTCAAATAGTTGTTCGTGTGATAAGGGTTTGTTATAATTCTTATATAAATCAACCATCATTTCAGAAATACCAAACTCAGCGGGTGGTATTTTTCTTTTTTCAGTTTTGAGGCCTAAGTTATTTTTGATTGAAGACTGGACACTTTCTCTGCTAAGAATCTCACCTTCTATTTCAGATGTTTTAAGAGCTTCCGTACTTAGTATTTCCACCAAAAGGTCATCTTTAGAATCTTTTTGAATATGTTTTAATACACCAGAAACCATACCTGTGTTTTGTAAAAACTGGTATTCTAATTTCTGTAATACCTTTTTGTCATAAGTAAAGTGAGGCCACTTATTATGTTGCCAATTCCATTTTTTATAGATCATGAGCTATAATATTATCATATATCGCTCAAATATATGTATAATATGAGCTATAAGCAAGTTTTTATAGCTCAGCCATCCTGATTCTGTCGTATTATTTACTCTAGCTTAGGACAAATTCACATTTTATATTTTGTCAATATTGACATAATTAACATCTTTTATGTTGTTCTCTCAATAGTCACACTGGAGTGCCCTTCTGGAGTGCCTTTTCCATTTTTTTATTTCCAGAAGAGGTATGTAAACCAAGCTTGTAAATATACTTGAGCCTTTGACTGTTTTTGACTAGAATTAAGGTCACTGAATTTAATTTTGTCAATATTGACTTTTTTTAGAAATTCGAGTCAGCCCAAAGAACTTTAGCAGGAATAGAAACCATAAATATCATCAGAAAGAATCAGATTGAAAACTCTAAAGCCACTGCTTTTAAAACATTTTATTCTTTAGCTATATGATATTTAATCATATTAGATTTCTAAAATTGAATGGATTAATGCAACAGAACCAGCAATGAAAATCAAATGGAACATCATTCAAGTTGTTTCAAAACATCTTTTTGATAATATTTACCAATTGGAATAAGATGACCATTGATATCAATTTGGGTTTTTGTATAAGAAGTCACCTTATTTATGGATACCAAGAATGAGCGATGTACCCTTAACATATGATGTTCAGTAAACAGTTTTTCGATTTTTGTAATGCCAAGTTTGGTTTTTACATCATGATTTTTACAAACAATCCGCACATATTCTTTTTGGCTTTCAATAAAAATGATGTCATCAATTAGAATCTTAATATTCTTCCTGTTTTCTTTTACATAGATATACTGATCATTGGAAATGATGCTCTCATTATCGCCAGATTCAAAATGATTATTTATCCTCGATATTGTTTTAACAAATCGCTGAAAAGAATAGGGCTTTAACAGATAATCAAAAACAACAAGTTCAAAGGCTTCAATGGCATGTTCGTTATAAGCCGATGTAATTACTATCAGTGGAGGATTCACCAGTGTTTTAATAAAATCTATTCCATTTAATTCAGGTAACTGAATATCCAGAAATATGACATCGACTTTATTTTTCGACAAATAGGAAATTGCATCCAGGGCATTGTCAAAACTTGACATGATTTCCCAATCGGAAATTTTCCCAATAAATTCCTTTAGTATCTCAACAGCAGGAAATTCATCTTCAATAATAATGCATTTTATTTTTGTCATTTAACACTGATTGGAATCTCTAAAATACAATTATAATTATGATCTACAATAGAGCTATCTAAAACATATCTTGAATCATAAATAATATCCAACTGCTTAATTGTGTTTTCAAGACCTATTCCTTCACTTGCGCCCAGGCTGTCTTTTTTAGTATTTCGTGAAATTGGATTCCTAATATGTAGTCTAATATTGTCACTTTTAACTGCTATGGATATATCGATCTGATTTACTCCCTTTTGTTCAGAAACACCATGTTTAAAGCTATTTTCAATCAAGGAAAAAATGATCAATGGCGGAATCATTATATTTGGTTTCCTATCATAGCTGAAATTAACTAATAATCGTTCTCCATATCTGCTTTTCTCTATTTCTATATAGTTTTCAATTATTTTTAATTCTTTGTCTAAAAGTATAAAATCGTCTTTACACTCATATAAAGTAAACCGAAGTAATTCTGATAATTGGATGACAAGAGCTGCCGCTTTATCAGATTTTTTCAATACTTCATAATAGATGGAATTCAAGGTATTAAATAAAAAATGAGGGTGAACCTGAGCTTTCAGGAAATTTAATTCCGCTTCCTTTTTCTCCTTGGTTAAAGCATCTATTTTATTCCTATTTCGATTCCAGTCTCTGTAATACTTAATAGCTGAAACTATTCCTATCACTTCAATATTTTGAACAAAGTGCCCACCAATTCGGTACCAATCTAAAAAAACAAAGGTATATCCTGAATCAGCAAAAAATAATGGAAACTGGATATATGCAATTAAAATTCGCCGAAGAATTACAGAAGTAGCTAGTAATAAAATGGAAAAGATTAAAAATAATATTAGTTTCTTCTTATAAATTAGAGGCAAGATAAAGTAAATAAAGAAATAGGTGGAAACTATTGTCAAGGGTAGATTCATCAAACTACTCAATAGTATTTTTACAAAATCAAGATCATATAGTCCTTGAAAAAAACTGATCATAAGCCAATAAACCATCCAAAAAAGCAGATGCTCCAAAATTCTTTTTATGTCCCAAACTTTCGTCATAGCAAGCAAAGATATCTCATTTCATAAATAATTTGATACTTTATCTACATATAGCTGATTCAGGTCAATAAAACTGACTTTAAGTATACAAAAATAGGCCTGTATACAGTATTAATCTTTCCATTGACTCTAAGAATGAATCTGTTGAAATAGTTTTTTTGTAAAAAACCATATAGCTAGTTTTAGCCAGAATTTAACCCAAAAACATCATCATCATGAAAAGATTAATTTACATGGCATTATTAGTTTTCGCCACCTTAAACATCAATGCACAGCAGTTTAGCAAAGTAATTACCGGAGAGATAGTAAATACTCCAAGTGGTTCGCGTAGCTGTAATTTTATTGATATTAATAATGATGATTTTCAGGATATACTGATCACAAATGGTAAAACAGGCGGTGAGAATAATATGATATATATTAATAATAACGGTGAGTCATTTAGTTTGATGGAGAGTGTTATTACTAATGACGGAACACCATCTGATGGAGCAAGTTGTGCGGATTATGATAATGATGGAAATACTGATGTGTTTATTGTAAACTGGTATAATATGAATAACCTCCTCTATAAAAATATGGGTGAAGGTGTTTTCAATAAAATAGACACAGGCCTTATTGCCACCAATGGCGGGTATTCAGAAACCGCCTCTTGGGGCGATGCAGATAATGACGGTTTCGTTGATCTTTATATAACAAATAGCGCAGGTAACAAGGCAAACACATTATTCAGAAATACGGGAACAGGATTTTTTGAGGAAGTCGTAAATATTAGTCCCACAACCGATAGTTATTATTCCCGATCAGTAAATTGGATTGACTATGATAATGATGGTGATCAGGATTTATTTGTTAGTAATGAAAGCAATCAAAAGAATAACCTATACCGAAACGATGGGAATTTTCAATTTACGAAATTGACCGATATCTCTATCACATCAGACAATTATACCTCAATTAGTAGTAGTTGGGGCGACTACGATAATGATGGGGATTACGATTTATTTATCAGCAACTATCAACAAAACAACCAGTTATTTAAAAACGAAGGTAATGATATCTTTACAGAAGTATCTGGACCTTGGGATACTGAGGAGGATTGCTCATTTAGTTCCTCTTTTGGTGATTATGATAACGATGGTGATTTGGATTTGTTCGTCACAAATGGCTATTGTTCAAATGATCTACAGAATCATCTATACAGAAATGATGGTGATGATGGCTTTATAAAAGTTACGGATGAACTTCCAGCAACAGATCTGGGAAACTCCTATGGGTGTGCCTGGGGCGATTATGACAATAATGGTTTTCTAGACTTGGTGGTTGCCAATTGGCAAGATGAAACACAAAACAACTATTTGTATAAAAACGAAGGAAACCAAAATAATTGGATTAAAATAAATCTGACTGGTTTGATAACAAACCAGTCGGCTATTGGAGTAAAGGTAAGATGCAAAGCACAAATCGATGGAAACTCCATTTGGCAAACTAGAGAAGTCAGTTCGCAATCAGGCTATTGTAGTCAAAATAGTTTGGTAGTTCATTTTGGTTTAAAAGACGCAATAGTAATCGATAGTCTGCAAATACAATGGACTTCTGGTATGATACAAAACTTTACAAATCTGGCACCCAATGATCTGATTCATATAACTGAAGATATTAATACAGGAGTAGGAGTTCACACAAAAAAGATCTCTATATATCCTAACCCAATAAAAGACTATTTAACTCTAAAAAGCCCGGAATTAGGTGCTGAAGATACACAGATCGAAATATTTAATCTGCAAGGGGATAGAGTTTTTAATTCTTTAATAAAACCCATACAAAATGTAGCTATTATTGATTTAAATGAACTAAGCAAAGGTATATACATTTTAAAAATTAGGGATGTAGCTTTCCAAGAAAACATGAAAATTATTAAAGAATAAAAAACCGTGCTAGTCATAAGTGGACTTTCTTATCAAAATCAATCTAATAGCTAAGTAATTTTTAAAACTATTAATAAGTATGATAAGAAAACCTAGATATAAGAGCAAGCACTTTTAATGTAACAATCTGATGGTCAATGTCGTCATTTAAATAGCGAAAATTCAAAAACTTTAAATTATGAAACAAGAAAAAAGCACCATTCATCAAATAGAAAAAATAGGAGCAATATCAGGCATTGTATCTGTGTTTTTCTATTTCGGAGCAGCAGTATTACCACTTCCATTAACTTTAGGTCAACTGTTTGGTTTTGCCTTCCCATTGCTTTGGATTATTTCATACATGGGTTTGTATCATTTCCTAAAAAAAACTCACCACACACCAACATTAGAAATTGCTTATATTTTTGGAATCATTGGTGGAGCTCTGGCTTGCACATTAATAGTAGTACAACAAGCTAATATAATGTGGAATCAAGAGGCCTTGGCTTTAGCTCCTTCGGAAGATACAAAAGCACTTTTAAAGGCCACTTTCAAAGGAGCTAATCGTGTGCAAGCTGGACTTGATGTGGCTTTCGATATTTTCATTACCATCTCCTTATTCTTCTTTGGTTTGAATATTGCTAAATCACCCAAATTCCCAGCTTTTCTTGGGTATATTTGTTCTTTGATTGCTGCTACATTGTTAATTTTAAATATGATCACTTTCCCAAATTCACCTGCAAGTTCAGGTTTATTTGATGTAGGTCCGTTTATGGGCATTTGGATGCTCGTCATATATATCTGGTTTACAGTAGTTTTATTCAAGAAAAAAAACAGCCTTTAGTCCTCTATCTAAAATATTACTGAGATGAAAAATTCCATTCTTTTAATCGCAATGCTGCTTTGCATGTTTCATGTAAAGTCGCAGCAAAATCCTTTTGTTCAATGGTCCTTCGAAACCAATGGAAAAATCCTGTCTCATCCAATCATTGATGAAGAGGGTATTTATTTTGGCAGTAATGACTCTATTTTCTATAGGCTTGATTTAAAAACGGGACAGCAAATTTGGAATTTGAAAACCAAGTCAAGCATACAGTCAAAAGCATTGATAAATAAGGACATGGTATATTTTAAAAGTGGAAATGATGTTTTTGCATTGCATAAAGATAGCGGAGAACAAGTCTGGTGTTACAGTAGTAAGGATAAACAAGGCTCTTCTCAAATTGACCCCTGGGATTATCATAGTGGTGCTCCAGCAATTTTCAATTCAATAATATATTTTGGTTTAGGAAATGGTGAATTGAAAGGATTCGATTTGAAAACCGGCGAAATAAAACAAGAGATATTAAGAACAGATACGGCTGCAATTAAAAGTGGTTTAATTATAGAGAATTCAATTCTGTATTTTGGTGATTGGAATGGTAAAGTTGATGCCTATAACCTAGCAACTGGAGAGAAACTATGGGAACATAAAACTTACGAAAAACAGCTGTACAATACCTTCGGACAAATAAATACACAATTGACAATTAATAATGATTTGTTGTTTTTTGGGATGAGGAATCCAGAAATGCAAGTACTGGATAAAAACACTGGAGAAAAAAAATGGAATTACATAGAAAAGGCCGGTGGATGGATTTCTGGTGACCCATTGGTGCATAATGACACCCTATTTATTGGGGGTTCTGATAATCACGAAATGTTGGCTTTCAATGCAAATACTGGAGAAAAATATTGGGCTTATCTGTTTTTGAATAACAACTTCTCAAAACCATTGGCTTATAAAAACTCTTTGCTTTTCACAACTGGCGATGCTTATAATGTTTATGGTACAAGCCCGGGAAGGGGATATCTTTATGCATTAAACAAATCCGATGGCAGTCTTAAAAATTTCACTACGCTTGGAGGAAATATCTATTCGAGCCTGCTTGTAGCAAATGATATGTTGTACATGGGTAGTGCCAACGGAAACCTTTATGCTCTTGATTTAGATGCATTTCTTCATGAGAAACCCAACTTAAAAACTAAAGGCTATAATTCTGTTGAAATCCTTGATGTTACTCCATCTTCCTTTTCAGACACCTTGAATATTAGTTATGAAATAAATTACAATACAATTATTAGTATTCAGATAAAAGATTTGAACGAAGATGAAGTGATTGAGTTGTATTCAGGGAAAATTAACAAGGGAGAACATTTAATAAAGTGGGATGGTACAGATAGCCATGGCAATAATGCTCAGGATGGGTATTATTTTCTTGAAATAAATTCTAGTGAATATTATAAAAAGACAATAATTCAGAAACAAATACCTGACAACGAAACCAAGTAATGTATTGTGAAACTAAGCAAAAGAAACTTAAATAATTGGCTCATGATCAATTTAATTCTGATCTATTGGTGCTGATTGTTGAACCAGGACGACTTAGATATTTTTATGCCTTCACTTTGATAGGTATAGTGGAAAAGCCAGTCACATTGACCACCCTGTGCCAATCTGATTGACCACCCCTTAGTTTCACCGAGAAAAGTTATCATTACATTATCAATTAGTTATTCAAATTAATCTGTTTATTTGTCGCCTAACTCCTATAGCAACTCAAATACAGGATTAAGCAGAGTTGGTGAGTGTTCTTTTTTAGGGTGGTCACATTGCTCTGGCGAACATGGTCAGCTTGCTCTGGCTTTGGGTGGTCTGTTAAATTCGGCTAAGGGTGGTCTAGGTCAGCGTTTTTTCCATCCAAGCCGTATAGCCTTTCATTTTAGGCTCCTCTGCTTATTGCTATTCAAAACTAGTTCCATATTCATCTTTTTCCAGACCTAAAAGTTTTTGATACCAATCTTTTGTTTTTTTTGGGTCTTTAGTCTTGAAAAATATGCCGCCTATTCCTGTTAATCTTTTCATAAGTTTATTAGAATGAATTTTTGTAAAAATAATGATTTAGTCTAAGCTTGTTACTGCAAAGAATACGCCATATGTCTTATTGCTAAATTATTCCTCTCAAAATATATTTGGAGTTCAATTTTAAAACAAATGATGATGAAAAAAACTCTACTTTTTATTGTAGTGCAATTACTGATTTTTAATGGATTTGCGCAAGACTGGGATGCTGTTGGAGGTGGAACTAATGGATCTATAAAAGCCATGATTGAATATGAAGGTGATTTAATTGTTGGTGGCTATTTTACAGAAGCTGGGGGACAAGAAGCAGCTTGTGTTGCCCGCTGGGATGGTTCACAATGGCATCCAATGGGTAATGGATTTGCTGGTGAAGTCCTTGATTTTGAAATTTATGGAGGATGGTTGTATGCTTCTGGTTGGTTTTTCAGCGATCCAAATTATACACAGGAATATGAAGGAATAGCACGATGGACAGGTTCTGCTTGGAGTCCAGTAATTGATTATGATCCTGTAAGTTGGGGAGGTGAAATTTATGATATGTTGGTTTTTAATAATGAGCTCTATATCACCAATCATAGTATTATTGGTTCGGAAGGTGTATCCAGAGTTTCTAAATTTAATGGTGCAACATGGACGGATTTGCCTGGAGCGTATACCCACAGTGGAAATCAAGGCCAAATATATACTTTGGAGATATATAATGATCAATTAATAGCAGGTGGATTATTTGATGAGGTGGATGGAAATGCAGTTAAAAATGTAGCCCGGTTTAATGGTTCAAACTGGGAGTCTTTAAACATGTTTTCTAACGGATTATATGATAAGGTTTATAAATTATTGGTCTACAATAATGACTTATATGCTGGTGGTATTTTCTTTGATCCATTTTATACCACTTTGCAAAAATATGATGGTTCAAACTGGTCCATTTACCAAATGAACATTGATGTTAATCTTTGGGATATTCAAGATCTCATGATTTATGATGATGAGCTATTTGTATCGGGTGTTTTTTATTATGAAGAAGGCCCAAATAATATCTCTGCCTGCTCTGTACTAAAAGAAACTGAAGATACTTATAGGTGGTTGGATTTAAGCTTTTTCAACTCCAATTCCACACAGTGGATAGGCTTTGCTATGTGCGCTTATAATGGAGACTTATATTTGGGTGGTGATTTTCAGTATGCAGGAAGTCAGGATGACCCAAAGAATAATATTGCACGATTTAATGGGCAGATACCTACTACTATCCAAGAATTTCAAGAATCTGAAAATGCAACTATTTTTCCAAATCCTGCCAGTAACTTGATTTATTTTAATGAGGATTTTTCTGATAATCAAAATCTAATAGTGCAAGTATACGATCTGTCTGGAAGGTTAGTTTTAGAACATAAACTGGAACAAAACTGGTTGAATATTTATGATTTGAATAATGGTTTATATCAAATCAAAGTTAGCGGAGGTCAAAATGAATATAGGGGCAGATTTATAAAGGCGGATTAGCTTGTTCTTTTTGTTTTATTGTTTTCTTAGAACACTGATGACTTGGATAGAATGGTTTCTTATTGATCTGTGAAAGTATTTAATTTAGAGTCATCAGTATCCCTGAAAACTATTTTATAAACTTCACCAACCCTGAAGCAGGGACATCAATCACCACAGCGCCTTCTTTCATCATGGTTTTTTGCTCCTTGACCAATTCTCCCATGCAATCAAAATCCTGCAGCTGAAAAGAGCCTAATTTCTCCTCATTTAATAAAACCACTTGTGAAAAAATGGATTTTTTATATCATAGTTATTGGACGAAAGATGTAATACTTGATACAGTGTTTAATGATTATTATGATGAAACTGATATTAATCTATTGGCATATGTGGATATATCTTTTAATGATATTACTGGGTTCTGTAGCATTAATTACTCAATGTTAAATAATTTCTACTTTTACCCACCAACAAAACTATAATTGATGTTTAAGCACCACCGATATCCCAGAAATATCATCTTTCAAGCAGTTTATTATAAATTAAGATTCACATTAAGCTATAGGGATGTTGAAGAATTACTTTCAACAAGAGGAATCAAGGCAGATCACTCTACTATTCACAGATGGGTTTTTTAAGTTCAGTCCTTTGATTGAAGCAATTATGCATCGAAAGAAACGGAAGGCCAATGATTTTGGGGATGGATGAAACCTATATCAAGGTAGGAGGTAAGGACCGCTATTTATATAGAGCTGTAGATAAGTATGGGGATACCATAGATTTCCTATTAAAAAGAGAAGGATGAAGGGAACAGCTCAGAAATTCTTGAATAAAGCCATTGGTAATAATGGAAAACCAAGGCTTATTAATATCGATAAAAGTGGAGCAAACAAGGAAGGTATAAGGACATTTAATAAACGGAATTTCAAGGAAATTAGATGGCGACAATGCCAGTATTTGAATAATATGGTGGAGCAAGACCATCGGAATATCAAGAGGAGAACAGCAATAAATACAGGATTTAAAGAATTTGAATCTTCCCAAGGAACTAGTAGGAATTGAAACCATGATTATCATTAGAAAGAATCAGATTGAAAACTCTAAAGCCAATGCTTTTAAATTATTTTATTCTTTAGCTGTATCATATTTAATTATATTTAATTTTTTAAATTGAGTTGTGTTAATGCTTCATAACCAAGGAGTAAGGAAATAAATTAATTTGAATAATTAATTCATGTTGAATCAAGATCCATTTTAGGTAAATATGAGGGCTGGTCAACAACTTCGGCAAAGGGTGGTCAATACTGCTGGTTTTTCCATTATGTGACAGAACAGAAATAGAGAAGCTTCTTAAGAAAGTAGTAGACCATCAAAATGCTTGGCCACATAGGCTTTGATTTTGTCAATATGCTCCGCTTTTAAAGTATAAACGAATACCACCACTTTTTGTGATTCATTCTGCTGAACAAGCTCTTCAATTAAAGGGGGTTCTGAACTGGCTACAAATGGACAATTGATTAAAAGGGTTTGAAGTTTTGTTAGTGTGACTTGGGAGAATTCTGTTGAGCTAAATGTGAATATCAATTTCTTTTTTACGAGATTTGAGTTATCGCTATCATGTGATATCACTTTTGAAATGACTCTACTATAGGGTATTGCATCTTTACTCCCTTGAGGTGTGAGGATATCAAAGGAGAAATATCCTGTTTTAATAACGCTCCCTATTAAACCTTCCACATTAATTTCGCGGTTCACTTCAATTTTTCTTTGAAGTTTTAAAATGACGCCAAATAGAAAATCACGTAATAAAAACCAAACGGGGACGATCATCAACAAAACTAAACATCCGAAGACAATCAGAATGATAAAATCTTGACGAGCATATACAAACCGTATTGCCCAAATGACAACACCAAGCCAACTTATTAATTCCACAACCGGCAATAAATATCCCAAATAGTGTTTCCAAATGATAGGAAGAGCAAGCTTTCTATGAAAAAAATAGAAGAGCCTAAATAAAGAAAATACCGCTATAATGACTAATAGGAGTGTTAAATACATAATTATTTTTTTAAATGATTCCCTTTTTCAAACTAATATTCACTAAAAAGGGTTCCAAATATTTATTGATAGTATAAATCTCTTTCCCTTTATGAACCAAGATTCCTGCATTAAGCAACTGTCTGATCAATTTAAATGACTCCTCATGGCTTAGTAACATTACTCTGGATAGTTTTTCTGTAGTCATCACTTTATGTTGAATAAACAAGGCAATAAGAATCAGCCAATCGGGTCTTATGTTCATTAAAACATCCAGATTTGGAAGTTCAGGTTTCTTAATAAATATATTTTGCTGTTCAATCTTAACAATATTTGCAAGCCAGGCATTCATGGCCACTCCTGGGTTCCCTTGTGAATATCTGAAATACTGATTGAATAAAGTAGCCATTTTAATTTGAGAAAGACTATCCTCGCTCTCCTCTTGATAATAGAAAGTAAGTCCACTGGATTTATGTCTATTATAAATAAGTTGTTGTAATTGACGTGCATCAAAAGCTTGCTTATCGAGTATCGCAATGAAATATTCGTTTAAAGAAATAAGCTGATTAATCTGCTTAATGGCATAGGAATTGGAATTGATAATGAATAAAATTTGATGACTATTTTGATTGATCAATTCAATAATTTCTTCAATCACCAACATTCCATTTATTGTTCTCTCCCACCACAGCTCAAAATCATTTATTAAAATCACACTTTCTGTAGGAAGATGTTGGCTTAATTCTGTGGTATAAGATTTCAATCCCAGAGCCTTCACAGCTTGGCTTTTCCAATCATTTAGAGAAATCGATCCTCCTTTTGGGGCTTGTATACTAAAAGTTCTATCTTTCTTGAAAAAACGATTCATCACAAATCGGCTCAAGGCGGTTTTGCCAGAACCATGGGCACCTTTAATTAAAATTGCTCCTCCATATCCTTCTTTATGTCTTTTTATGGATTCTTTCAACAGTTGAGTTTCATTAAGCATAGGAACCCAGTAGTCTTCATTTATTAATGAACTGCTGTTAAATAAAGTCCTATAAAAAATGGGAGCCTTGGCTAAAACAGTATCTTCTGGCATCTGACGGTCAGCTATATCTAGAATTTGTTGATTATTGCTTAAAGAATTCTCTTGATGAAGAAGATACTTTTGAGCCATGATCATTCCGTCACTGGAACTGTATAACAAATCAGTTAATAGGGAATTGATTTTATTTCTAATTAATGAAGTTTTAGTAAATAATCCTAAGCTTATTTTTTTACTTTTCTGTTCCCTCAATAGAGATGAGATTTCAAGCTCAGCTTCTATGATAGCATGGGAAAACAATGGAGCTAAAGCATTTTTAATCATAGCTTCGGATTGAGTTTCCATTCTATGAAGCTTCAGAATAATTGCCTGTTGCGTTTTTAATATTTGCTTTAAAATTTCATTTAAGAAAACGGTTAAGCTTTTATATGCGAAAACCTCTGTAGGCTCCTCTTCACTTTCGTTATCCATCCGGAATTTTATCAAACTCGAGGACTCTTTTCCGTCAACTATGGCCTGCTGGCAAAGTGCTTCTAGTTCTGCTAATTCCCTATAAAATGGCTCATATAAGTACGTGTCGATATAATAGCGGGCTATTTTTTGTGGTGCTACTTTTACATTTAAAGATTCTTCGGAAGGAGCTTCAGATATTTCTATTTCTTTCGGCAGTTTCTCCAAAATCTCATATATCCTGAGATGGGCTTCGGAAAATATCTCTTTCACATCTATATTTTCAGTGAATGAAACTTCTTTTAGCTTAACATCTGTTTCAGATTGTAAATTTTCAATATTCCTCTGAATTAATTCATAGGGTTGAAGCACTCTTTCCTTCACCAGATTGCCAATGCGTTCATTATTTTTTGCTATTATTGACTGGATTATTTTTTGTTCTGTAAAAATATGACAATCCAAACCGATGGCTTGGTTGATCAAATTCAATCTGATAGCCCAATCTTCAGGAAAAGATTCAAATAGGTCTGAAAGTGAAGGATGTTTTACTTTTATTTTGTTTCGAATAAGTTTTTTGACTTCTGGACTTATTAAATCCAAAGTAATATTCGTTATCTGATTACGCACTATGTCTATTAAAATTGATTTGCTTTTTACAAGCTGATTTCTCTGTTTTTGATCTAGGGCGGAGAAGATATCACGAACCTGATTCATATCTTGATTCAGTAGTTCAATTCCATAGCTATTTTTTGAAATCGACTTACTATAGATATCACTGACTAATAAAATCACTTTTTTTAGTTGTGAGAATACATAAAGGCTAGATTCTTCATAAATCTTCAATTGTTCTAAAGCTACAGGTTGCAAATAGCCTTGACTATGTGCATATAGAAGCTCACGATATTTAATATAAATGAATTTCTCTTTATCTGTATTTTGCTCCACCAAAGGAATAATGATAGTTTCTGGTGCTGCGTATAGATGATTGTCAAGTTTTAGAAGGAAAGAATGAATTCCCTGACTCAATATTTCCTTGGTTTTCAAAAGATTTTCTTTTGCTAGATTATCAAAGTACTGAACACTAAAATTCAAAAATATTTGATGCTGCTTGTGTATGCCTCTAGATAATTGTTTGCCTTTGAGCTCTTGTATAGAACTTAATAAGGTGTTTAAATTTTGAAGCACAAATTCCTGTAAAATAGAAACTAAATTCAATTCATAAAGACCTGCATCTTTCAGTGTACGATCGGAAAACTCAGTCACTATTCCTCGTAAATCCTCATCCAACTGTTCTATCCTTATTTTTAGGACTTTGTTTTCTATTTTGGGGATAGGTTTTAAGTTAGGTAATTCAGGATTCTCGGTCTCTAATGGTTTGTTTTTAATGGGTATATCAACAAGATTAATCTCTTCAAATTCATTTGAAGGGCTCAATATCATGATACTTGAATTCAATTCAGAAACCTTATTTATCTTCTCTATATACTCTTTTTGATAATTGCTTTGATTGCTTGATATTCCAAGAATAATTAAATCTGCTTCGGTAGATTCACTCTTGATGACCAGATCTAGGCTACGATTTCCAAAATCATCGCTAATAATCTTAACGCTGGCTTCTATTCTTTTTTCCTCAAGTAGGATTTTCGTATTTCTATATAATCTATCTGTATTTTGGCTATTCGGATTGATAATTAAAATCCGCAAATGAGCATCACGCCATTCTTGCGCAGTTAGTAGAATCCGCATTAAATTCAATGCAAAACTCAGATTTCTACCTTTCCCATTCCACCATATGTCTATGGTTTCTTTTTTTCCAAAACTGGCCTTTTTATCATAGTCTAAAAATACTGCATTCAAGTCTTTGTTTTTTAGGTCGGTAAGTACATTTGCTAAGAAATTTCCATTTTTCACATTCCTACTCCAACCCATCATGATGGTATTGGGTTCAAAACCACTAAAACCATATACGCTGGTTACTAATTCGATTCCAGATTCTATAGTATCACAAGTGAATTTTCGTTTAAAGAAATTGACCTCCTTAGTTTTAGTAGTTGCTATTTCAATAGTTTTTTTATTCTTACTTTGAGAAGGATGAAGCAATAATTCAAAGTCGGTAAGAGCGCCCAGTTTCCCAGATAAGGCTAAGCCTAATTCAACTAAATGGGGTCTTGATTCTTCTCCTCCGCTAAACAATATGATGTTAGGACGCCAATTTCGTTTATCTGTTTTTTCTGAACTCAATTTTAATAAAGCTTTTTTGGCCATATTAGTCCAGAAGCTGCTCCATGCATCGCCAGATTCTAAGACTAACTCTTTTCTACGAAGGTAGAAGAATAACAAGCCTAAAACCAATACGGCACCTGCCAAGGCCGCGAAATCTAATAATATCATGACAATAAAAGCAAAAGTGGCTCCTAGGATACTAACAAATTTTGGTATTTTAAAGGCAGGGCGAAAATCTGAGCTAGACCAGCTTTCTATGGCAGATGCTAAATTTAAAAAAGCATAGGTGGTTATAAAGAACATGGAAACAATTCGTGCTATTACATCTAATTGTCCAATCAAAATACCTGCTTCTGCAATTAGGAAAGCCATAAGGAGTGCATTTCGAGGCTCGTTGGTTTTTCCAGTTCCTTTAGCAAAAAACTTTGGGACTATTTTATCCATTGCGATGGCCTGAAGAATGCGAGGAGCGCCCAGTATACTTCCTAAAGCAGACGATAAGGTGGCTCCCCAAATTCCGATAATCACTAATACAGGAACCAAGGATATTTTAAACAGTATATCTTGATCATTCATTAATGCTTCGGCATCGACAGTGAAGGTATAGAAAAATGCCAATCCTATATAAACTACCAAACCTACGCCAACAGCTGCCATGGCTCCTATGGGTAATGATTTTTTCGGATCCTTTAAATCTCCAGACATCGAAACTCCAGCTTCAAAACCAGTTACTGCAGGAAAGAATATTCCAAAAAGAATCATAAATGGTGCGGCATTAACCATTGGTTCCCAATGAATTTCTTTTGGTGTAAATTCATGGTGACCAAAAAAGATAGAAATTAAAGAGAGGACAATAGCGACCATAATAAAATACTGAGATTTTATGGCCAAACTTGTACTAATGAATGTTATGGTAGTCACAATGATTAATATGGTGGTTCCCGCTATTCGAATAGAATTGATAGAAGAATCCATATCAAAATAGGCAAGAAAACTCTCTGCAAATCCAATGAGATACAAACTGACACTGAATGACAAGCCCACAAATAGTGCCAAACCAAGAGTACCTCCAATTGGTAATCCCAAACTCCGTGAAATCATGAAATAGGTTCCTCCTGTTTTTACTGTTTTATCAGTAGATAAGGAAGCAACACTTAAACTAGTAGTTATGGAAATAATATGCGCTATTATAATAATAGCAATAGTATTTATTAATCCCGCCTGCCCTAAGATAGTAGGAAAGCGTAAATACATAATAACTCCCAAAATTGTTAAAATGGAGGGGGTGAAAACACCACTAAAAGTTCCGAATTTTTTAATTCTTGACATATTATTTATCTATAAAAACAATGACTACTAATGCCTTGGGCACTAGGGTAATACTTTAAAAATCATCCAGCCGAATATGGATTTCTTTTCGTCAAATGTATATATTTTTCAATTTGAGTTTACAAATCACTAACTTTATTGTTTTTTTAATTTTATCTATAATTTTAGGAACTAGATCGGCTTTACAAGTCATTTTCTCTTTAAGAGGGTTTACATTATTTCTTTTCTAATACTGAAAGGCTAATCAGCTAAGCTAAACATATTCAATCTTAAATCGATGATAATCTGTAAATGGAAGGTTAATTCAAATAGTTATTAGGTGTTGAAGAATTAAGATCCATAGAAATAACAATAGTCTGATAAGCCACATAAAATGAATTGAAAACTTTTTTCTTTGCTAAAGCAATTCTAATATTAGTAGTCTGTTTGATTTAAGGAGACTAAATTATCCGGTATAAATTATTGTGCTATTCGAATTTATTCTTTATTAAATTCAAGTATAAATGCAAACGTTAAGATAAACCCAAGGCAAACTCTTACTTTCAGTTTTAATTAAAAAATCAACGATTAAATTAAAAAAGAAAAAGCTGCCCACTAATTCCACTAATTTTCACAGATTATTTCTACAAACAGAGTACAGCAAAGCTGAACTTTGTTTGCAATCTGTGTTAAATTGCGGAAATCTGTGGACAAATTAAAAGTATGCGTTTGCCCTGAGATAAAACCCAATAGAATTTTATTTTACCTAAAGTGATTTATTTAAAAAAATATAAATATCAAATTAAGAAGTGAAGCCTTATTGTATGGCTGTTATTCAGTTTGATACAATAAAACTATTCTATAATTGGACACTGTAATATTTATTTATCTTTGTTTTAAATTTTTAAAACTGGCTTAATGAGACATAATTTTACAATACTTTTAGTAATACTTTCTTTTTCCTTTTTATTCTCAGGTGATTTGCTTGCCCAAAAAAAGGAAAATCTAGAAGGGATTGAAATTGGAATGATGGCTCCAGATATTGAGCTTCCATCTATTGAAGGGATAACCATCAAGCTTTCCCAACTAAAAGGAAAGGTGGTTCTTATCAATTTTTGGGCAGCATGGTGTGCCCCTTGTCGTAAAAAGGTTCCTGCACTGCGTGAGATATTAAATACTTATAAAGACTCAGAATTTGATAATGGAGAAACTGGCTTTGAAATATTTTCTGTATCACTTGATAAAAATGAGATCTCATGGAAAAATACAGTGGTAAAGGATAGTATAATAGATTTTATTAATGTGGGCGATATGAAAGGCTGGGACTCACCTGCAGCAAATGCATATCATATTAAGAAGATTCCCTCAAGTGTATTAATAGATGGGGAAGGAAAGATTTTAGCTATAAATTTAAAACCAAAAGACTTGGATAAAAAACTGAAGAAGTTGAAAAATGGTTCTTGGTTTTGGTTCTAAGCTATAATCTCAAATCTTAGAATACATTTTCCTGAGGACTTTTTTTTAGATGATTTCATAGTTTGTAAATTTGATATATAATACATGTTATTACTTTTATTTTATTTGTTTCTGGCTCTGTTTGTTTCATTCCTATGTTCCATAATGGAAGCAGTGCTTCTCTCTACTCCTCAATCCTTTTTGATAGTTAAGCAGGAAAACGGAAATGCTTGGGCAAAAGGATTTGTAGATCTGAAAAGCAATATTGATAAGCCTTTGTCTGCAATATTATCATTAAATACAGTAGCGCATACCATTGGTGCAGCTGGTGTTGGAGCGCAAGCAGTTGCTGTTTTTGGGGCGGCTTCTTTTGGCCTGGTATCGGCCATATTAACCATTTTGATTTTGGTAATTACAGAGATAATCCCAAAAACAATTGGAGCTAGATACTGGAGGAACCTGGCGAAGATTTCATATCAAATCATTAAATTCATGATTATTATTACCTATCCATTGGTTGTGATGTCAGCAGTGATTACTAAACTTATTTCAAAAAATAAGCAAGAGGAAACTACCAGTAGAGAGGAAATCGCTGCCTTAGCAAATATAGGAGCAGATGAAGGCGTTTTTTCAAATAAAGAGCATAAAATTATTCAAAATGTACTGCGTCTCAAGAATGTGAAAGTAACAGAAATAATGACTCCAAGAGTTGTTGTTGCAGTTGCAGATGAGGAATTATATCTCAGCGATTTTTTCAAGAATAAAGATTACCTAAAGTTTTCCCGTATTCCAATCTATACCGAAAATGATGAAAACATTACAGGCTATGTTTTTAGACAGGAAGTATTTGAAAAACTGGCAGAAGACCAACATGAATTAAGACTCAAAGATGTAAAACGAGAGATTGTTGTTGTGCCAAATAGCATTGTATTATTTACTTTATGGGAAGAACTATTGGATAAAAAAGAGCATATTGCTTTAATTGTAGATGAATATGGTGGTTTAGACGGAATTGTAACGATGGAGGATATTATAGAAACATTGCTTGGGCTTGAGATTATGGATGAAAAAGATACCATTGTTGATATGCGAAAATACGCGAGGGAACGATGGAAGGAAAGACAGTCGAAATATAATAATATTAATAAATTAGAAAAGCAAGACTAAGATAAAAGCTAGATTTATACCTGGTTGGAAACTGGTTTTAAGTAGCCTGTTATGAGCGTTTTGTGTAATAGGTGGAAATAGCAAAGATTGATGTTGCAAATGATCATCCTAACATATTGCCGCTGTTATTATAATTCATCCTCGTTTTAATGACAAACTGGGGTTCGGAAGAGAGTCTATTAAATACATTTGAGGTTTCAGAAATAATCGATCAATAATTGCTACTCGCGCGATACTTTAATGCAACCAGATGTTCAATAATTATAAGTTTTTGTTTTTCATAATCTGCAGAACTTTTGTAAGTACATCCTAATGCATCAGCCAAATTATTAAGTCCTGTATCTGTGTCTGGATATTCTGTTCCGTTATATTTGTATGTACAAGAGGAGCCCGTTATACAGCAAACTTCTACATTCTTTTCTTCCCCACAATTAAGAACTTCATTCATATCTTGCTGTTCGCAGCTTTCATCATTCTCTTCTTCACATGCTGAGAATGATATTGAGATTAAAGCTATCATTGCAAAGGCCGCCAATAATTTTAATATTTTCATAGGTTTTGTATTTAGTGCATAGCTAAAATAAAGCTAAATGATTAAACAAAATTAAGTATTTTTCAGAATCTAAGTCCTCTTATTTTAAATTTATTCTGGTTTTGTGTTATAATGGATGTTTTTGGGGAAGAAGATGAAGTCAAGCATTTTCTTTTGTACTCTAATCTTATTCATCATATCATCTCGACTGTCCTTTGAATCAAGACCCACTTTTGATTTCCCGTCTGTAACTGCATATCTGATTTTTCTAGAACTTTTTTTAAGTGACTTTTTATCTATTTCTTCTCCGCTTTCGTTTTGTTTTTTGTTTCTTTTTTGCGATTTGCCGAAGAGGATGTTGCTCAAATGCATTTCCATGTGATATTCACTGTCCCCTTCCAGACTTTGCATCCCAAAAGCGGCTATATCCATGGCATTACTAACGATATCTGTTCTTGGAACATAAAGCTTGTTTTTAAACATGAAAATATTACTTCGTAAGGTTTTAAATTGGATATTGTCGAGTTCTTTAATGCTTGTGAATTTTGAAATCTCCTGTGCTGGAGGATAATTATAAACACCTCCTTGTTCTAGTTTAAGATCCCCACTAATCATCATTTTATCAATTCTTACCGAATCATCAATAGGCACAAATGTATTGATGTCAACAGATAATAATCCACTTATATTATCGTAAGTGATTAATGAATCCATTCCAAAATTATCCATGTCCTGTAATAGTGTTTGCATATTCATATTACTGACTACATTATGGGTGGAAACAGATTGTGTGCCATCTTTTCTAAGCTTATAATGAACCGAATTACTCATCTCACCTTCGAATACCTTAAAGTTAAATTGATCTAAAATATATGAGCTGTCGGTAAATTTAAAAAGGGAGGACATATCGTGGATATGGAGTCTATGGATATTGAAATCATCAAGAAGCATTGAATCTATGATAACACTATTTACCGAGGCTGAGCCATGAATTAAATAGGTCCAGTTTTGTTTTTCCTGAGGAGTGTTTTCTTGGGAGTGTTTTTCTGCTTCGGAATTGCCAAGATTCATTAGGTGTTTAAAATCATCAAGATAGAAATCTCCAACTTTGATATTGCTATGAACATATAGTTCTTTTTCTTGATTCAGAAGAACGGCTTTGTATAAGTTGATGATTTTGCTAGAGTCTGTTCCCAGTTGTAAACCATTATAGTTTGCTGAAAAATGATTGATACTCAAGCTGTCATTTTCTAAATGAATTTGAGCGGAGATACCATTCATATTCATAGTTGAATCTGGGAATGTCATGGCAATGTTGTTTAGCTTTAAATCAAAACTACTTTTTTCGAAAAGTATGTGCATTAATTGCGAATCCAAAGAATCAAGATTGACCTTTCCTTGAGAAGTGATATAGGCATGTGCTAGTCCTGACATGTCCTTCACCATTGAATCTGGTACAAAGGGCATTAACTCATCAAATTGCAGGGTAACATTGGTTTTAATCTTGAATTCTGGGCTTTCAAAATTGTTTATTTCTCCACTGCCAGTGAGTTTATTCCCTCCATTTTGAATGATAAATGAATTTATTTGTGCACCCATGTGAATAGGGTCGCTAAGTTTTCCATTTAATAGAGTTGATAAAGAGGAGTTGTTTAGATTGATATTAAATGCTTCAGATTTTAAACTCAGTTGTTCTATTTGGATTTCTTTTGTTTTTGATTTATGAGGTGTGTAATTAATTTGACTGCTAAAATGCTCTATTGGTATTGAATCAAATAGTATAGCTGAAAACTCCTTGAATTGAAGGGAAATAGTACTGTTATCCATTATGTCATCTATAAAATCATCGCTGTATTTTTCGGGGATGATGCCTTTTGTATTAATCTCTGCGACAATATTCCCGTTCATGCTTTTTGCAAAATCGTCAGGAATTAAGTTTTCAAATTCAGCCGCATTTAAATATGAAATGGAGTTGATATGGTAGTTGGGGTTGTGAAAATCGGATAGGCTTCCTACCATTTGTATGTGGCTCAGTGGACTAATCAGTTCATGATGTTCAATATGAATGGAAGCCTCACTCATATCCATCTTTTGGCCTGTATTAATGTGTGCTCTTAGTTTTAAAGTATCAATTTGAGGATAGTCAATGGATAGAATCTTTATGTTGTTTAAGTTTACTTGGGCATCAACAACTGGTATCATGGTGGAATCGGCCATATCTCCTTTAATAGTCCCAGAAATATCCAATATGCCTTCGATGTCGAGGATGCCATATTGTTTCATATAGCCTGAGGGTAGATAATTCTCTATAACATTAAGATCTAGTCTTAATGATTCAATTATAGCATCCACTGTGATGGTGTCCATATAATTAAAAACTCCTTTTACTCCTAAATAGATACCATTGCTTTCTAATGCCAGTTTGTTAAGCTCCAATTTTTCGTCATTATAATTCGCTTTTAAATCTAAGCGAATGGGTTCTATTTGAGGAAGGCTTGTGTTCTGGACTAAGCTGATATATTCTTCGGGAGCATATTTTTTCAAGATATTCAAGTCCAGAGTATATGCATCAATGACGGCATCTATTCCAATGTCATCATTATTGCTGACAGTTCCCATTATACGCAAAACAATGCCTTCACTATTGATGTTGAGTTGGTTGATTATGGTTTCGTTGTTTTCAAATTCCAAATCGAAAGCTAGTTTGCAGGATTCCATTTGATCTACCTTTGTATCTTCGAACTGACAATGGCTTAGAGTAAAGGAACCATTGGCTTTCCCATTATAATAATTGTTGTTTGTTTTGGCTTTTATAGTGATTTCAGGAATAGTAATCTGTGATCCAATATCTGTAATACTGTCATAATAATTAATATGAATGTTTTCCAAATTAAATCTCTCTGCACTAAAGTCGAGGCCGCTTGTAAGAGTATCTTCTGTATTTTCATTATTAGAATCTATCGATTCGTTTAAGAGAAAGTCGATATTTGACCTCCCATTTTTATCAATGATATATTCAAAATCTAATCCTGCAATTTCCAATTTGTCAATGGTGTAAATTCCAAACATTAGATCCCAAGAGTTAAGGCCCACTTTTAAGCTATTGATGAAGAAAAGCGTGTCGCTATTTTGGCTTTGGGGTTCACCGATGTATAATTGGTTTATTTCGGCAGTCAGCCTAGGAAAAGAAAATAGAGGGTTAAGAGAAACCTTGCCTATGGACATGGGAGCGTTTATCTCGGTCTCTAATTTTTCGATGGTAAAGGATGCTAATTTGTCTTCATATATTTTGGCAACCACTACGGTTATCATCATGAAAAGAATTAATGATAAAATAATCAAGCCTGTTATTTTTATGAACTTATACAGAATTTTCATGCTCCCCTTTGTTTTGATTTTGAATGCTGGGCATCAAGTTAATTTAACATCCATCTTATTAATCTTTCAAAGGTAAAATAATTTCTGTTTTTTCTCGTCAACATTTCTAAAATTAATGGGAGACCTACTATTATTTTGAGGGTGTTGAATGTTGACTTCACTAAGGTTTCCATCATTATTCCTTTTCAATAACTTTTAGTTCAATCAAGGCATAAACAATATCTAATATTTCTGAAATCTCACTTTCTTCTACATCAGCTTTTCGCATAATGGTAGCTACGCTTTCAAAATAGGCAGTTGGAAATGGTAAATGAAATAAAAACTTCCCTTGTGGTTTAGTGAGATTTATTTTTCTTTCGGTACGTTCACGGCCTTTTCCTATCCAAACAGCAACACTACTGAAATATTCATTATTGCGGGCGGTGTAAAAGTTTACGCCAGCGTTTTTATGTTCACGAATATGCATGGTACTGTGATCTTGTGGGTCTGTTTTGGTTCCTAGTACTTCTAAATCTAAATCAATAGTAATTCTGTTTACTAGTAATGTATATCTATTATAGGGTCTTTTCTTCTCATATACCTCCTCCTTTTCTAGAATACCTAGCTTGGTCATGGCCTCGAGAAAGTCCTGAGCGGTTTTAATATGCAAATTAAGTCTTGATGCTGCCTCAGATGATGATATACTTCTGTAGTTCACCAGTAATTTGAAAAACTCCTCTGTATATTCTTTTGCCAAAAATGAGCCCAATATTGCTGCTTCTTTAAAAGTCATGACTTGTGATTTTAGATTATAAATTATGCGAAAAAGTCTGATTTTACAGTGTTAAGCTTATCTATGATTCTGACTTCTTCACCTTTGCGATAGTCATCTAAGAACTCAATAAATAAGTTTCCAAGATTATTGCAGAGTTGGTCGAATGCTAGGTTTTCTTTATAAGATAGATAGGTTTTTCGAGAAATATGTACACTCACTTGACCAGTAGGGTCAAAGGCGATCCAAGTGTCTTGTATTACATTAAAGCCAGACCGAACGAGCAAGCCCATAGCTGCATTATTATTGGTTGGAATAAGGTATATTTTATCCCCATCGCTATAATGGATGCAAATGAGGTTTTTGCGTAAATATGCCACCATGGCCAATATCTCATCTTTAGTAAAATCGATTTCCCTAACCGGGAATGGGCGTTCGGTATAGGCATCGTTTGAGGATTCAACTCCTATGGCTGCAAGCTCTAAAATATGATTTCCTTTCCATCGGGTCTGGCCGGTAACCATCATATAGAAAAGCCAAATCCAGGAAAGAATCATCCAAACTAAAAAAAGTCTAGAGATAGGTGGGAATACGATTGGGTGATTGCCAGTGTGTTGAGTTTGTAGGGTAAATAGGACAAAGCCAAAAGCAAGAAGGTAAGAGGAGCTTACTAAATATACATTGCTTCTAGTTTGAAGATAATAGAACCCTAAGCTGATTAAGGCATAAATGATAATAATTCCTCCCAGCATTTTTAATCCAATTTCTATACCTAGAAATATAGAGGATAAGGCAAGTATGATAAAAGAAATGATGGCAGGGATAAATACTTTAATTGACGATCCTGATTTTAATTTTTTTATAGGTGACATAGCTTTTGTGTTTAATACTTGTTATTATATATACTTCATAAAATATGAACTATACAAAAGTACAACTATTTGTATTCTAATGTCAAGTGCTTAGGTATATTTTTATTTATTGCAAAAAAAAATGGCATGTTATTTATTATCAAAGGCTATCTAATAGCAAATAGTGTTTTAATTAATATAATAGGGTTACCCATTTAAGTCTCGTGTAATTTAATCGAAGCGTAAGCAATCGGTTTATGCTCTACGCATCTCTGAATGATTTTATCTAAAATTGATTGGCGATGATTCCTTCTGTTAAATCTAAAGAA
>NZ_JABKBZ010000071.1:0-24890 GCF_013166635.1 Lentimicrobium sp. S6
GGCCCTGCTAAAATCAAAAAACAGAAAAGCTCTTGAATACTTCTAAGATTTGCTAGAAAAAAATTGAAAAAAAATAACTACACAAGAGCTGTGGAGATATCATTGCCCAAATTGATTCCACAATATAAAAGGTAGGCTTTACGGCTTCGTTGCCGGTTTAGGTTCAACACACAGCACATATTCAGCCCCTCTTGGCCATAAGCAAATGCTTAGCTCCACGGCTTAGGGCTGAAAACGATGCTTAATTGTTAGCAAATCGTTGTTTCTACCCTTTAATTCGTGTACCTAAAGTTTTGTTGTAATTCAAATTTAATGTCATTGGAACTTTTTTATTTATCATAAAATCGAGAGCATTTTTCTGATGGATATTAAGTTTATCTTCTTGACCAGAAAATTGAATTGCCCATATTTGATGTATATATTCATTTACTGCTGTAACTTTATCATAATCACCATTTTCTTCTTGGTTTTGCACTGAAATATCATAAGTTCCTGCTGTAATATCTGCTTCCATAAAATTTCTTAATGATGAACCTTTTGTAAATTTAAAGTCATTATCAAATCTACTAAATGCCTCTGTAATTGTATGAAAAGTCTCTTCCCATAGTGCGTTAAATATATCTGGTCGCCAAGTTGAAGAATTTAAACTATTTAATTTCCATCCTTTTCCATTATAGTTTTTAATATATTCCCAGTTATTCGTTTGCATACTCATTGCGTAAAGATTGTTATCTTCAACACTTTTAGCAAAGGATACTTTATCTACAAATCTAAGGTGACCAGATACAAATATCATATTTTCCGATAGTCCATTAGAAAGTTCTAATAATTCAGTATCAATTATGCCATCTTCATTTTGGTCAAGAAAATTACTGAATAACCTTACAGAATGTTCAAAAACCTCTTTTGCTGTTGTACCGCTTGTTGTACCCATTGCATTTGGTTTTTGATTGCTACTGACGATATAAAAGCCATTTATTTGATGAACATAATCACACCTGCTTTTCAAATATGTTTCTAAATCTAAGATCCTTTTTTCCTTAGAACATCCTGCTATACTTATAACAATAAGTATAATAGATGTAAATTTTATTATTAATTTCATTTCTTAATGAATTTTAGGTGAGTATTGGAATTCTTTGTTTTAAGCGAAACAATATATAGTCCATTTCTTAGATATGTAATATCTAACGATATGTCTGAATTTTGATTGTACGAATTTTTATAAACTAATTTACCCGATAGATTTGTTATCTCAAGATTTATACCATCAATATTTGAAGGGATATTAATGTTGATTTTATCATTTGATGGATTAGGATAAATGGATACATTACTTATGTTATTTTTGATAGCGGTAACACTTACTGTATTTTGAATTGTTATTTGGCTTGTTTGGTCTGCAAATTGCAAAAATTGCATATTCCATAAAGTATCTATTCCATCTCTATTTGCTGTATTGTCTGTAATAATAGCGTGGGTTGTTAAGTTATTAATGCTGTATTCACTTAAATTTCCAGTAAAAATTGCAGTATTACTTCCTCCTTGCCCATCAAGTCTGTCATTTCCTTTTAAACCTTCAAAAGTATTGTCTGAACTGTTTCCTTTTAAACGGTTATATAGGTCATTACCTTGTAATCCTGATGTATTAGTTCCTGATAAATAACAATGCTGTAAATATCTTGATTTCTCTGTATATTCAGTTGTTTGATTATAAGTTAATGAAAATATGCCATTAAAACTTGGGTCAATTATCATATCTATATTTATATATTCAGAAAAGAATTTCGAAATTACTGACCAACCCATAGTGTCTTCTGTTTGTATTTCGCTTCTGTCATTAGCAATATACATTCCCCACATACCTAAATCCGGAAAATCCGACCAAGCACCCCATAATCCATAATATGAATCTATGACAGATGCTAAATATTCTTGTGACAAACTGTTTTCGATGTCCAGTTCGTTATACCAGTTTTGTGTCTCAGGATCAGAACCATCTGCCCCAATTGGCCAAATTGCAAAATTATTTGAATTGGCATTAATTTGAGCATTTCTTATTTCTGTCTGAAAAGCGGGAAGTGCTGGATTTGAAATGCTATTTTGACCATCAACTCCAATACCCATATCGTGAACCATATGTAATATCTCTTCAAATGTAGCGTCTCGGTGTGCATCATAATCATTAGTTTGATACCATAAATGCCCTTCTACAACTAATTCTTCTTCATAAATTGGCTGTCCAGGAACATTTGCTTCATAAATAGGGTCGTCAAAACCATTTACAAGAAGTAAAGTAGCATCATTTATCCCCATTGTATTTATTACATTTGATTTGTCTGCACCGTAAACTGAATTGGGAACATCTTTTAAATAAAATTCTAAAATACTTCTTGCCCTAACTATTTGAGCAGTAGTAATATTACTTTGAGCAATTATATGTATTGCCTCTCCATTTGAGCAAGGTATTTTTGTGTAATTTACAAATCCATCTGTTATATAAGCCGTTGGAACAGTGCTCGGTAATGGAACAATACCATTTACACTAGTACTAATATCAATATTATCGGGTAAAGACTGACTAAATAAATTGATTTGGAAAAACGTAATTGCAATTAGCAATAGAACTCTTGATTTCTTCATTTTTTTAAATTTTAAAATTTAGATGTCAAAAGTAATTTTATTGATATTAATTATAGTCTGCCTAAGGTATTAATGAGTTCGACTAAGGTCAAACGGACTATTTTTGCTTTAATTCGTACTCTTTAGGCGTTATACCTTCCGTTTTTTTAAATGCACTATAAAAAGTAGATTTTGATCTAAACCCTGCTTCTTGAGATAAGCCTTCAATACTTATATGTTTATTATTTGAGTTGACTAATAGATCTTTAAAATATTGAATTCGGTATTTATTTATAAAATAATAAAAGTTTGTTCCTGAGCATTCATTTATTAGTTGTGTTAATTCTTTAGGATTAACACCTACTTGATTGGCTAATTCTAAAAGGGAAAGATTTGGATTTGTATATATTCTATCTGATTCAATGCTATTTTTTATCTCTTCAAATTTTTGTGTTGAATTATTATTGAGTTTAAATGATGTTGTTTTTTCTTTTTTGTTGATAATAAAGGTATCCTCTTGACGTAGAGCAGAGAAACCAATCCAAAGAATTGTAATTAATGTAGTAAAGTGTGAAAAAACTGCTAACACATCTGATAGCATATTATCTCCAATAAAAAACATTAAAGAATCATCTGTAAACCAAATAATTAAGAAGCCAATATTTACAATTAGAAGTAATCTTAACCAATTTAATCTTTTATTTTCAATACTTGAAAAAAGGTTTAAAATGTTATTGTTGTGGTGTTTAATTTCTCTTAGTGCGAGCACAAAAATCATACTCGAAAATACTATTGAAGAGATATCAGTAATTGTCAAAATGTTATCAATTGTATTTGTATATTCAACAATATTGAATTCAAATACAATAGTTAATAGTATATCAACTATTGGAAATAAAAAAAGCCACCTGTATTTCTTGGCTTTTACATCATAATTGTTTGTCAAAGCAAAAGTGTAATTTAACAGAATTGGTGCAAAAATAAATGGTGATGCTACTATTGTAATTAATTGAGTCCATACTTGATTATATTGGTTGTGTTCAAATTCATTTCCTAAAACAGAAAATGAAGTAAGTAAAAGAAATAATCCTAAATATTGGTTTATATTTTTACGATTTCCATTTAGTACTAAAAAATGAATACCTAAAAACAAACCTACAATTATAGAGATTAGATTACTTATTGTGAATATGTCAAGAATAATTTGCATGTTGTTTATTTATGTTTGCTAACGGTTTTGCGGTATGAAACGGTTGGGTTTTCGGAGCGCGTTCGTATCCACCGTGGAAAAAGTTGATGCGAGAACAAATGCTCGCAAACCACTGACCCCCAACTGTTTTATGACCGCATGTTAGGGCACGTTTATCCTCCTTTAAATCCAATTTCATTTATGTCTTTATTTACTTTAATCCACGGTAAAGTCACCTTGGAAGTATCAATCGGTTCAACATAATCTATAAATCCAGTTATCCGTGTTACTTCAACAATACGTCTATTGAATCCTAAAGCTCCTTTGTCCTGCATTTGAAATTCAATTGTTTTGTTTTTCAAATGTCCGTGTTCATATAATATTGTCTGTGTCTTCCAATCTCCAGTCCAATCAGCTATTTCTATTATTAATCCAAGAAGTAAAACAGAGACAACCGTAATTATTCCTCCTAAATTCTTTGGCTTTTTAATCGGTAGAATGTAAACCAACCCGTATAACAATCCACTAATTGTTAAAATTAAGCAAATGTTTCTGATTGTCTCATTTGTTATTTCCAAGTTCGAAATTATCATGGAAACTGTCCACAATCCAGATGCTAGAATCCAAATTACGATTGCAAGAATATTTGATAGTTTTTTAATCATCGTTTAAGTTTATCACGAAGCTAATATGGCAGAAAGATGTACAATACAAATCCTAAAATTACTAAGATGATAAGTAGAGACTTCATTGATAATCCAGTATATTTCCTTAACCATATCCTAAAATTTTCAAGTCTAAAATATCTAATGAGCCTTTCTCCAATAATAATCTGTGATACAGCTCGAAAATTGTATTGGTTTTTGATAATTATTTTTTCAGCATCTTCAATTCCAAACAAATCAATCAGTTCTTTATAAGTTGATTCAGGTATTTTTTCTTTATCTATCATCGTGTCTGTGACGTTTTCCAAAATGTGCCCTAACTTATTTATATACGTAAGTTTCTTCCTGTTAACACCCCCAAGGAGGGTAGTTATATGGAAGTTTGGTAAATTAACTTGAATTTCTTCTTCATATTTCTTAATAAAGGCACAAATTACAAATAATATCCAAACCGTTATCAAAATAATCAATAAAATCAATAAGAGCATTATACGCAACTTATCAGAGAGATAATGTAATTGAATATAAATTTGCAGGAACACAAACCATAATTTTACTGTACCATGAATGAAACTCCATCTCAAACCACCAATCTAAAACCTATTTTTGAGCCAGGGAAAAACTTTGCATTCTTAGTCAATAAATCTGATGCCGAAAAATATAATCAGATATTTGAAAAGCTTGGTGTAAATACAGAGCTCACCAAAAAAGAAGCCTTTGCAGAGTTTATCAATAGTATTTCATCTTTAATGTATAATTCTGGAGAATTTGAATTACTCCAGAAAGACAACAGAGAACTGTTAGAAGAGGTAGACCAACTCAAAGCCAAAATCAACGAATTAGAGGAGGCTAAACAAAAAGAAGAGAGTGAAGATACTAAGCAGCTCGAAATGGAGAATAAAACTCTAGTTGTCCAGGTAAGAGAGTTGCAAGAGTTGTTGGAGCAAAAAAACGAGAAAAAACCAATAGAGCTAGCTCCTAATCAATTATTAATCACCTTACCAGACTATCAACATTATCTCATTAGTCAAATTGCAGCAAGCAAATATGTTCAAAAGTTCTACCAGGCTATTGATAAAAGAGAAACCATTTTTTATGCTCCTTTACCAGAGAGTTTAGAAAATAAGAAGTCATTAATGGGAGTTATTCTGCAAAATTTCACCATTGGGCAAATTACAGGTTTTTACAAAGGAGCCGGAAATTATCCAAATATAGCTAAAGCTATTTCTGAGGATCAAATTAATGCTGCAAGAGATTATGCAGAGAAAATAATAAGGGATAAAAAAAATGATGAGCCTAACCGCCAAGTAGACCCATCATAAAATTGTTAGATAGTAACGCCGCAAATATACAAATTTTAAATCACTCAATTCCACTATGGCCAACCAACTAGAGGAGTTTGCACTAAAAAAGATGTTAAAACCAGCTTTAGAGAAATACCTACAGCCGGCTTTACATTCCATCATTTCTTCACGCGATAAAATAAAGCTTCAAGAAAATGAAACAGAGGTTTGTATATTATTACAAGAAGTAAATGGAAAAATTATCGCATCAGCACCCATATTCAATACAGAAGATAAAATATCACGCTACTATCCTCTAAATGGAGAATTTGAGGCAATGGATTTATCAGAATTAATCATGGAATTTGTAAATAAGAAATAAGATGCCAGGACCAAGTTTAAAAACCAACGAAACCAATACTGAAATTGAACTAAGCACCGATTTTATTACAGAACCTTTAGAGGAGTTTGAGCAAATTGGCACAGAGGATTTAGATATTATTGAGGAAATTGAGGAAGCTGGAGAACCGCCTATTGATGGACGAGTAAAACGAGGTACAGCCGTAAAAAGTGCAAATTTCTATATCGATTTAATCTCAGGTGGAATTAGTGGTGCAGCTGCCATGTATAGTGGAGGCGATGAGAGCGAATTCACTTTAGATAAAGATGAAAAAACACTGATAGCCAAACCACTATCAGACATGATTTACGATCAGGACTTAGCAGAGCTCAAGCCTAAACATGCCTTAATACTTGCCATACTTATGGTTTATATACCCATCATTTTAAAAATGTTCAATCTCCGTAAAGAGAAAATGAAAATAGAGGAGGCCAAACCAAAAGAAGCTGTTTTAAAAGTCATTCCGGAAAGCGAGAAAGAAGAGGAGGAAAAGAATGAATAAACTTCGGAAAGCTATATTCTGGGCTGAACATAACTTAATTGGTAAATCCTTTAAACATCCAGAAATATCTAAGCCTATTCATTTCTCAAGGCAAGGAGTAAGGCATGCGCTCAGGGCAAGAACCAATGATTTAAAAATTGATTTTATCTATGAATTACCAAGCATTCTAAAGAAAGCAATTCTAATAGATGAAACAACAGATAGAAAAGGAAGACCAGATATAAAGGTTATTTATAAGTTGTTTGTAAGATATTGCAATAAGGGAAATGATTATTTTGTGTATATAACAGCAAGAGAGGGTGTTAACGGAGTTATATACTATGATAATGTACTACTAAAACAAAAACAGCACTGATTAAAAACTCTGAGGGCTTCTTCGATTGGCCTATTCAGGTGTACTTAATCAGTGCTGTTAAAGCAAAGATACAAATATTTAATATATAAAGTCAAATCTATGGAAAATCACAAACAGGAAACAAAACCAGAAAAGAAAATCTTTAGAGTTTATTACGATTACGGCAACGAGAAATCAAAGTATACAGGCCACGTTAAAGTAACAGCCACAAGCCATAAAGAGGCACGAGATTTGGCAATAAAGAGAGGAGTAGGCCTAAACAGGAATGTTTTAAAATGGAAGAATGTTTTAGTCATGGATAAAGACCAGAAAAACTAATCCACCCATTCACTCATTGTATCATTAAATCATTCAATCCTTATCCATGCACCGCGATGCCAAGCAAATAATAGTTTTAGGTTTCAATGGAACCGGTAAAACAACCTTGCTACGAGAGCTTATTGAAAAGGCCATCAAAGCAGGGAGGAGGGCATTAATAATAGTACCAGACCTTAACGACTGGAGAGACATTGAAGAAATAGAACCCGATCCAAAGTTATTGAGAAAGGGAGGGTTTGAAGGAGTTCGCAAAATATTATTCATGGGTATTCAAGAAACTCTAATACCAGTTGCAGAATATTATTTTGATGGTTTATTATTCTTTGATGATTGCAGGTCCTATTTACCAGCGAACACTCCAATGAGCTTAAAAAACTTATTTATCCGTAGGCGACAAAAAATGCTTGATGTATTTTTAATAGCACATGGGTTTACTGATATTCCTCCTCAATATTATACCAATACCTCCGATTATATTTTATTCTTTACAAATGATGAAATAGAATTACGTAGAAAATATATCAAAAACTATGAGTTCATAAAGAAGATAGTAGAACAAGTAAATAAAAAAGCACAGAAAGATTATCACTATAAAAGAATGATAAATGTCTTATCAGCAGCAGCTAACAACTAAAAAGGAGATAAAAGCAATATTGGCGGTCAATTCAAAAACATTGGCCTTTTATTGCAATATTAAATATTACAAAGAGCTTAAAGAAATTGGATATGAAAGAAACCAGAAAAAACTAACGCCAAAGCAGGTCCGATTTCTCAAAGATAAACTAGGTTTTTAATTGCGAATTCTTTTTTACTATCTGAGGTCAGGTTTAATAATCTGGCCTTTTTCTATGCCAAAAAACGTATTTAGTAGTATTTAATGGTAGCAAGCTGGCGCAAGCCGAAAATGGACTTTTCAGCGGTTGTATTATTGTAGTCTCAAACAATAATAAGTCAAATGTTAAAATCATTATTTAGCCAAAAAAATCAAGGACGTATCATAATTCTGGTAGGTCTTCTTGTTGTGGTAGCAGCCACTATCGCAGTAGCAGGTAAAACCACCATTTCCCAAAACGAGGATGGTACTCAATCAGTAAAGAGGTCAATCTTTGGATTTGAGTTAGGCAAATAAATCATTTCGAAATTTCAAAATAAACCATAATGGAAACAAAAAATTTGTCAGAAAGAGCCAGAAAGAATGTATCAGGATATGTGGGTGACCTCATGGATCGTTTAGGATTCGATGGTATTCAGAGTAATGCAAAAAGAAGTTTTACTTTCAAAATCGCAAACAATGGTGCCACAGATATAACTATTGCGTTATTATCGGGCCCTTGTGCCACAAAAGAAGAATTAGAAGCCGTAATTGGTAAGTCTATTGATGGCTTAATTACCGAAACAATTGTTGATTTCGTTCCTACATGTACACCTCAGTCATTTGTTTTGACTAGAGATTTCTTCAATAGAAATCCTGCAACAGTAGGTGAAATCAGAATGTTGGTGAAAGACCCAGCACAGTTTGAAAATGCTATTGAAGTATTTGAAGGTATCAACCCCTTCTCAAAAGTAGGCTCTTACAACATCACTCCAGCTGATGATAAAGACCCTGATCAGAATAACGATAAGTTAGTGCATATTAAAGACACTAACTTACAGATTAACGACCAAACCGCAGCTATCCTTAAGGTAAATGCTGGTGAGGAAATCTCCTTGAAATTTTTCGTAGATGTTGTTAAAAATCCTGTTATCGAATTGGATTATGCTGTATCTCAGCGTAATGCCATGCGCAGGGTAGAATTGTAAGCATTTTACAAACCATTGATAAAAAGGCCTTTAGTCCAAATCGGGCGCAAAGGCCTTTTTCTTTAAAACCAAGAAAATGAATAGAGTTTTAGCAAAAAAATTCAGAGAATATTTAGCTTTAAATCCAGGAGCTGTAGAAGAGGTATTTAATAAATATGGAATCTCAACAGATGTTTCTATTTCTGTAGAAAGTGTTGTAAATGCTTATCAGTATTTTAAAGAGCCATTTGCAGTGGATCTATTTAATGGGCTTTATCCTCAAATTAGGAAAAACATTCAGTTACCAATGATTTCGGCTGCTGACCCTGTAACATCTGTTACTGATAATCCTGAGGCAGCGACCAAAACAAGTTTCTGGGAAGGATTCGCAGGTGTTTTAAATAGTTTAGCTGCTGCTGCTCCGGCCATTGCAGATTCAGTATATACCATAAAAAATGGTAAACCTGTAGTAGTTCCTGGTAACCAATTGCAGCCTGGTATTTATCCTGGTAGTCTTCAAAATGAAGGTGGCGTAAATCAAAATATACTCATTTACATAGGAATAGGCTTTCTAGCTTTAATCGTAGCTATTTTAATCTTTAAAAAGGTGAAATAATGAAGCTGAAAAAACCAATCGCAAAGTTAAAGCCTGGAGAAATCATCCTGGGCAAAAGAAAACCAGATTCAAGAAAAAAGAGCATTAAAAAAAGAAAGTAAATGTTCAGAAAGTTTGAAATAGTAAGTACACCAAATGCTGCTGCTCGTGGCAGAGCGGATATGTTTTGGAAGAAAAACAATAAGTTTTTAAAGGCTTTTAAAAAATTCCGCAAACCCGAACGAAAACTTCCTGGGGTATTCGAAAATGCAAGGATTTTAGATCAGCAAGGTTTATTAAAGTATTTCAGTCTTGCTGGCTTTGAGTATGGAAGCTGGATTGATAATAATACAAGGTTCGAATTCTTGTATGGTTGTGTAGTCAGTCTTTTAGATTTAAGAGATTTAACAGGAATAAAAAGCCTAGGATTTGGATTATATACTATAGCATTTGGTGCTAGAGGAAAAGGAGGCAGGGGGAGCGCCGCGGCTCATTTTGAACCAAGGAGACACGCTATCAACCTAACCAAAGAGTATGGCCTAGAAGCTTTAGCACACGAGTATGGCCACTTATTAGATCATTTCTTTGGATGTTATATTGACCAGGACAAACTAAGTCAATATTTGAGCCTTGGTAAACTAAATGGCAAAATCAGTTTGAGAGTGAATGGCTTGAGAAAAGGCACATTACGATACCTTATGCAAGAAGTGATAAAAGCTATTGTATTCGATTCAAAAGGCAATGTTACTCCATATTACACTAGGTTAACCAAAGAAGCAAAATCAGAATATTTTACAGCATCTACAGAGCTGTTTGCAAGAGCTTTCGAACAATGGGTTACTTATCAATTGAAGAAAAAAGGAGTGGTAAATAAATTTTTATCACAACCAAAATATGAGCATTGGATGTACTTGAGTCCAGCTCATTTCAAAAAGGTTTCTCCTAAAATTAATGCACTCATTAAAGCAATGGCAGTTAAAGCGAAATAATGGCATTCTCAAAAGTAACATATAGCGATTTAGGATTTATACAGCCTGCTGAGGTGGACCGTGTAACCAAGGAACTATTTATTAATTCTCGTTTTTGGGATGATATTCCGGAATCCTTCCAGCGCTTTATATTGTTACATGAGGAAGGGCATTTAATTGGAGGGGAAAATGGTCAATCAACCTCAAATGAAATTGAAGCTGATTTATACGCCTTTCGAAATTATAAAAATACGGAACCAGGTTCCTTAAAAAAAGCTGTTTTTGCTATAGATAAACTATTAGGTAAAACTCCTGATCAAATCAAAAGAAAACTCATTGTATATGCTGCTGCTTTACTGGAGGATTGGAAATTCAATAAGAATGAAAAAGCTCTGGTAGAGTATTTCAATGTAAAAGCAGAATTACAAGAGTACTATGATGTAGAGCTCCCAGAAGTACCTGGTGACAAGTCTGGATTTGTTCAAATTGTAGCAGCTGTTATAGGATTGGCCGTTACTGGTGTTTCCATGTATGCTAAAAACAAAGCTAGAAAGAATGCTCTAAATGCTGAAAAGCAATATGGTATAGAAGCTACTAAGGCCAATAGCGATTTAATCATGCAGCAAATTTATGCCATGGATGGGCAGAAAAAAGACAAAGCCATTTCTGATGTAAACATGAAGTATTTAGGCATAATATCACTTGTAATTACCATAGCTTTTTTAGCCTGGTATTTCATCATTAAAAAGAAGAAATAACATGAATAAAAAGAATCTCATCATAATAGGATCTGTTTTAACAATGGTAATCATTGTGGTCATTATTTACATAATGAATAAGGAAAAAAACACCTTAAAGTCTTCTTTGTCTTCAACAAACGAGATGGATACTTTGATCAATAATTACGATGGAATTCTCGATTATGAAACCCAAATAGCTGTTTGGAAGCATGTTTTTAAAACCTGCCCATATTGGAAATCTTATGTAACAGAGCAATATGAAAAACATGGGGCAGGTGAAGGAGGAAATTTAGAATCAAGATATATAATTGAAGCTGATTATTGCATTCAAAAAGGGAGAAAACCGAGCGATTATTTAAAGAAATGTAATGATAAATATGCATCAACAATGGCGAATTACGATCCTTGTGAGAAACAAAAGAAATGGAATAGTACTGTTCGGTGGATTATGGGGATAGCCACTGGAGGTTTATCAGAAATCAAACCAATACAAGGAGGGTGTTAAAATGAAACAAGCAGTAATCATATTAATTATTGGAGGATTGTTAATCCTGGGAGTTATTGTTTTTGATAAGAAACAAAAGGGACTTTCAATGAAATCTAACCAAGAAGAAAAAGAGGCAGAGGAGCGAGCCAAAGAAAATGTAAAACTAGTTGAACAAGAAAATTCTATTCAGCATAGAGCATCAATTTATTACAAATTATCAGTTGAAGAAAAATACAAATTATGGAGAGAGATTTTTGAGCAGTGTAAGGATATGAAAGCTGTAGTGCATTCTCAAATGGAAACTCATGGTAGAGACTGGAACGAACAAATGTCTATAGAGATAGATTGGTATATGAATAGAAAAGGGCGTCACCCTTCTAATTTTCTAAAGAGTTGTAAATAAAAACACAAACCATAATTAAACAAACGAAAAAGATGGAATTCATTAAAAAAAACATAGTCTTGTTGTTACTTGCTTTAGGTGCAGCTCTTTATTTTTTCTACAGTAAAAACAAAGGAGAGAAAAGCCTAAAACCACAAGGAGAAGGACTTATTAACGGTCTAGTAAATAAGGTGAAACCTTGCCCTGAAAAAAAGCCTTGTCCAAAACCAACGGTATGCCCGGAACCAGAAATTATCTATAAGGACAAAATTATAAAAACACCGTGTCCGCCTCCACCTAGACCACAGATTATTTATAAAGATAAAATTGTAGAAAAGCCAGTTTACCGAGACAAAATAGTTAAGGTTCCAGTTGAAAAAATTATTTACCGTGACAGGCCAATAAGCACCCTAGCAGATAAACGAGACTTGCACAATTCTGCAGCAAAGGGAACTAAAAGTAAATATTCAGCATTTAAATAAACAGCAATGGAATTTTTAAAGAAAAATATAGGATTATTTATCGCTCTGGCATTTGCCATCCTTTATATTTTGTGGGAGCGTCACAAGCTTAAAAGTAATCGAGAAAAACTGAATGATACAGGAGAGGATGTTACAAATGAAGAAATTTTTAATCATGGTCACGACCCATTGCCTCCAGATTATGCAAAACCACCAGATGAACAACCTGTAGATTTATCTGGTCGAGATGAGGCGCTTTATCCTGATCCCGATCCTATTCCTCATTCAGAAGATGAAATCAAAATTGCACCCACAAGAAAGGAAAACAGAACCGAGCCTTTTGTGAAATTCAAAAGCAAATATTCAGTATTTAACTAATAAGATATGCTTAGTATATTATTAAAATTCAAAAAGCCCATTATCATAGCTGTTTTGCTTTTGACTGGAGTAGTGATATTTTGGTATTACTCCAAAAGGAAGGTGATAACAGCAGATGTACCAAACGACAATCCAAATAATGAGCCAACACAGATAGAGCTAGACCAGGCTAATTTAATTGCAAGGTCATTGTATAGCAGTTTCGATAACTATGGCATCATGAATTTTTGGTATCGACCCATGGACCCATTTGAAGATTTTGCAGCCGTTTCGGATAAGGTTTTTGTTCTTTCCTATAATCGCTTTAATCAGCTTTATGGTATGTCCGGAAATGGAACGCTAAGGGAGTGGTTTAATAATGATGCCTTTTCAAGTAATGATTGGGAATATATAGAAAATACGCTGTTTCCAAGAATGGATAGGCTCAATTTAACATAGAATACAAATCATAAAAACAAATCATATGTCAGCAAAAAAAAGTAATCAAAAATGGATTTTTATAGGAGTTGCAGTTGTGGCACTCTTGGCCCTTGCATTTTGGTATTTCACCAAAGAGGAAGAAGGTAAGCAGATTAGCAATAACGAAACAAATTCAATTCCTGGTTATTCAGAACCAGGAGAAGCGGAAAGCATTAGCGATTTATCTCCAGCCTGCAAGAAAAATTATGAGGGCTGGGCAAAATGGGTCAAAACTAATAAAACCTGGTATGATCAAATTAAAGAAATGGCCAAGAAGGAAAGTATATCCATAACAAAAGGCTTAGAAAGAACTTATTTGTCTCTCTATAACAAGGGTGAGAAAAGCTGTTAAGAGGAGGGTTTAATATGAAAAAAAACAAAAAAATAATCGTTTTTGTTGTTCTTCTTATTATCGCTGTTTTGGTATTCGTATTTAAAGATAAACTCTTTGGTACGAATACTAAAACGGTTTCTAATCTGGAGCCGTCAAATGATAATCCTCAAAACTCGTATTTCATAAAATACGGGAGCAGAGGAAATGAAGTAAAGCTATTGCAAGCTTACTTGAATGAGTTCAAGAATGAGGCGTTAATTGTAGATGGTATCTGGGGACCTAAAACTCAGGCTGCTTTTGAATCCTTTGTAGCTTCTGTTGACTTTGTAAATTCATCAAAAGGAGTAACTAAAGATGAATACAAATCACTAGATCCTCATTATGCCTTTTTGAGTAAGAAATGGTTTAATACTAAGTAATACAAAAATTGGTGGAAACTAGTTTTATAAATTGGTTTGGAGCGATTGTAAGCCGTATGACAGAAAATTCGGCTTACTTTCCTTCTGTTTTAATTGCCCAGGGAATACTAGAATCTAACTATGGTCGCTCCAGATTAAGCGCAATTCATCATGCATACTTTGGTATTAAGGCTGGGAGCCAATGGAAAGGTAAAACAGTAAACCTAAGTACAGGGGAGGTTATCAACGGAAACTCAGTAACAATCACTGATGATTTTAGGGTATATGAAAGCCCTGAACAATCCATAAAGGATAGAATCAACTGGATGATGGATTTCGATAGATATAATGAAGTAGAGGAGGCCAAAACACCAGAAGCACAAGCAATCGCAATACAAAACGCAGGTTATGCCACCGACCCCAATTATGCCAACAAAATCATAAACATTATAGATAGTAACAATCTAAAGCAATTTGATAAAAACCGAGATATCATGAAAAACATAAGCTTAGCCATTTCCATTTTATTGCTCACCGCTGCAGCTCTCACAATGTATAAGACCTTAAAGTATTAATATGAGTACGCCAACCAATATTGAGCTATTACGATTAATAGCAGAAAGATTAAATGTAGATGTTTCTGCACTTGAAAGTTCTACAGAGCGAACAGAGTTAATTTTATTACGAGCCATGGCCTTAGCACTTGGAAACGGTGGCGCAAATCCTGCTTTTGATGGCAACCGCCCAATTCTCCGTGAAAGCCTAACCACAACAGGGCAAATAATAGGAGGTACAACGGTAACGGAATTTTTAGAAAACTACTTTTACCCAGCCCTTTCGCCATTGGCTATTCTTACAGTAATAGGAGCCAGTGTTCTGGAATATAATTCTCAACCTAATATAAATGGTTCCTTAAGTTGGCAAGTTGAAAAAAGAACAAATCCAATTACTTCTATTAATGTAGCCGGATTTGCAATTGAGCCAACAGGTGAAAATCAAAATGGCAACCAGGCTATTATGATAACCTGTAATCAAACCAATACATTTAGCATTATAGTAAGTGATGGAAACTTAAGCAATACCAAGCAAGCCAAGGTGTATTTCCGTCATGGTTATTATTGGGGAGCAATGGCCGATATCTCCAATGTTACTGATGCTGATATCATGGCTTTATCTGGTGCTGGTGTAGGAACCGGTAAGGTTTTAGATACCAACAGGCAAAAAACATATGATGGAATTGATGGAGCTGGTAATTATCTGGTATTCGCATTTCCTCAGTCTTGGGGAGCTCCTACTTTTGTTATCAATGGTCTGCCTAATTCAGCCTATACAAAAGTACGTCAATCAAACTTTGTGAATGAGTTGGGTTATTCAGAACCCTATCAAATTTGGGCATCCAATACCAAGCAAAATTCAACAATATCACTTTTTGAAATCCAATAAACAAACCAACAAAATGAAAAAACTAATATTCATAATAGCATTAATATTCTTTTTGAGCTTAAATATGTTCGCTCAATTAGTAACACCAGCGGACACCGTAGGCACATTAATAACCGCTTCAATCCGCCCAAATTCACAACAAGACGACATAGCCACCGCTTATACAAACGAAATAAGGGGAGGTTTACATAATCTAGAAACCTGGGAAGAGCTCTTAAATATTAAATCCAGCCGCTTAGTTCCAAATATGTTTGCGACTGTGGCCGATAGCGCTGGAAAGCTTTATCAATATGATGGTGTGAGTTGGAATGAGTTTTCTAGCGGTGCTGAATTGCCTGATTGGTTATTTGAAGGGCAGACCTTAAAACATATTGAGGCTGGGAATGGGAGAACCGCTAAGGGAATTCGTTTTGAGGACTATAGTTCAGAATACTTCTTGGGAGATGTTTACGATTTAAAAGGTTTCTCAACGCAGTTTTTTAAATATGATAAGCAATCAAACCAGACATTTTCTTTTGATTTTAAGAATTGGCAAAGTGACAATGTTATAATGACAATGGATAACGAAAATGCCATACTGATTTGGGGAGATCCATTTTTTAAAGGGATAATATATGGCTCTGATTTTTCGGCAAACTTTACAAATGAAAGTCTAATCAATAAAGGCTTCGCAGATGAAAACTACCAAAATACATGGCAACAAACAATTGATAATATGGGAGGTAGTGACTTGTATGTAAATTTCCCTAATGGAGGATTTGAAGATAATGGGTATGGTGATATTACACACTATGCAGACAGAAGTTTAGTTTTAAGAGGTGCTGACTCATGGCTTATAATAAATGATAATAATGATTCAACTATCAAATTAGGTGCTAAAAAAGGCTTAGTTTACCATTCGAATATTGCGGACAATCTCACTGATAGAACTCTTATTGATAAAGGCTATGCCGATAGCATTTATCAACCTAAAAAAGCTGACACCACTTACACCGATGTACTAAACATAAGCCACGAGCAAAACCCCAATTACGCTACAATCTCTCATGATGGTTTGTGGTTTAATATTAACACGGGAAATAAACTTTCGATAGCTTCAAATATTGCAAATAATTATTACAGAATTAATGGAAGTTCCACAACTATTAGAGCTACAGAGAGTGTTCTATTAGGAATTGATGAAACTGATATTGTATCATTGAATTCTTGGGGAACAGGATTGGTTTATGATTTCAACTACGAATTAACAAATCCAAACGGAAGAACTTTAATCGATCGGGATTATGCTGATTCAAGATATTTAAGAGCCGAAGTACTCAAGATTGCGGGAAACGGAATTACGAAATTCTGGGGTCTTATCGCTAGAGAAAGTCATTATACACCTGCTTATCCATTCGTAACAGTATATAGGAAATCAGATAGTAAAATGTTGGTAAATGGTACTGACTATAATATCGAAGCTTATACATACAACCAATTTAATGTAGACATGACGGTAGCTCCAGCGGCTGGAGATACTATTGTTTTTACAATTATCACTCCTTAATTAGAATTTCATTTTTTTAATAATGCGAATTATCAATACAATATTAGGATTCTCAGTTTCACTATTGGCTTATAAAGAGCATATTTCAATAGGAATAGCTCTTTTGACAGGTATTTACCTATTAGCTCAGATTTTTTTAACCATTAAAAAGTTGTTTAGAAAAGATGGAAAACCAAGCTAAAGCAGGATATAATGAAGAAGTTTCTCAATCCGGAACTATCAGTAAATCAAAAATGCGCCAAATGTCGGGAATTGCCCTTTGGTCCGCAATTGTCTATTTGGCAATTTCAATAGTTCTAAATATTTGGTTTTGGCAAAAGGTATTTTACTTGCTCGAATTATCCAGGATAAAAGAGAATGTTTTAACCTTAATGCTGGCCTCATTTACTGGTATAAATGTTTCAATATTCCTAATACTTATTGTTTCTGCTTTTGCACCTAAAGCAGTTCAGAAATTCGCTGAGAATAAACTAAAATAATACAACCATGACATATAAAACCAGCACCAACGGAAATAATATTATCAAATCTTTTGAAAGCATCCATGATGGGGATTTATCAGAAATTGGATTACAACCAAAGCTTTGTCCGGCAGATTATTGGACGGCAGGATATGGAAGCTTAGTTTTAGACGATCTAGGTCGGCCAATCAAAGGCATTGAAAATAAACAGAAAGCCTATAGGTATAATAAAATACATACTGTAGAAGAGGCAGAAAAGCAACTGAAAATTGATTTAGCCAAAAGAGAAAAAAAGATTAATAAGTTAAACTTAAGAATCAATCAAAACCAATTTGATGCCCTGGTAAGCTTTGTTTATAATTTGGGCTTTGGTAATTTCTCAGAATCTACACTTTTGAAGCTTATCCAACAAAATCCTGAAAACTTTATGATTGCCTATGAATTACCCAAATGGCGAAAAGCAGGAGGAAAAGTTCTACCGGGTTTAGTTCGAAGGAGAAGGGCAGAAGCCTCTTTATATTTTACTGGAAAATTCAATTAATCACAAACCATAAAAATTCAAGAAATGGCAAAAATGACAAAGAAAGCCTTATCGGCACAGGGAAAAGCAATTATGAGAATTGCTAAGGAAATCAGAAAGAAAAATCCTCGCAAAAAATGGCCTACATGTGTTAAAGAGGCTGGTAAAAAATATAAAAAGCAAAAGTAACAGAATGAAAAAACTGTTATTGGTCCTATTTATTTCTTTGCTGATTATCAGCTGTAGTCCTCAAAAAAGATTACAAAGATTAGCAGAAAAGCACGGCGAATTAATCACGGATACTATTCCTTTAGATACTTCCGTGATTATTCCTGCTTTGCATTTTGACTCATTAATTGAAAAGGAAATTGCAAATCAAAATAATGATTCCTCACTGCTTTTTGTGGATACTTTAATATTGATTTTGGAGGATGGTACTCAAATAAACCAGGTGGATACTTTTGAAATTATTTCAGGGGAGAAAAAACCTCAGAAATTAAAAAGAAAAACAAGGTATCAAATAGATCGTATAGAACAAGTAATTCCATTTAAAGCCAAAATACCTTATCAAAAATATGAAATAAAGCCACCAGATAAGATAGATATGCTTTTAGCAAATTTTAAATGGTTTGCTTTGTCAGTTTTGGGAGTAGTAGTAATTGTTTTAGTCATTAGAAAACTATTAGTATGATAACAGTTAGTGGAAATATATCTGATTCTTCAGGCGGTCCATTGCCTCAAGCAAATGTTTATTTTTCCGATAGAAACGGGAATATTTTACCAAGTCACCAGGGAACTGCTAGTAATAACCAGGGGCAATTTGAATTCGAAGGAAATGGAGCTTATATAACAGCTTCTTATGTGGGATATCAGAAAGAAACTAAACCTATTAAAAGGAGTCTTGATTTTGTGCTTACAAGCAATAATGAGTTAAAAGAGGTTGAGGTAATAGGAGAGAAGCCTAAATCAATTATTCCAGTAAAAAACAACAATAATTTAATTGTCGCTGGAATGGTAGGTATACTTTTGGTATCTGCTTCATTTCTTTTTCTGTATAAAAAGTAACTGCAGTATTGCAAAAACAATTATCTGGACAAGCTATCTTTCCTTATTGATCAATTCTTTTACTAAAAACTCAAGTTGTACACGACTATAAATATCGTTCACTTTAATAGATTTATGCCCCATGGCTGCCATTATTGCTTTTTGGTCGGCTCCAGCATTGAGGTTGATGGTTCCATAAGTATGCCTGGCTAAATGGAAACTCATGTGATTTACAATAATTCCAGCTTTTTTAGCAATTCTTTTCAAATGTCTATTTGTAACCTGGTTTACAAACATTTTAAATAATGGCGCTTTTGGTATGGCATTTAGATTAATAAGATCTAAAGCTTTTTTCGTAAGTGGAACAGTGTATGGAGTTGTTGTTTTTAATCTTTCATTGGTGATGTAGAAATATTCTTTTTCTTCCAGCTCAATAGTTTTCACATCCTTAGTTAATAGAACTCTTAAATCTCCAAATGAAATTCCGGTATAACATGAGAATAGGAATGCTTTTAATGTATCGAATTCATTTTGTGTTAACTTTTCTCTTTTCTTTCTTAGTTTTTCTAGTTCCAGGACCTGAGCAATACTTAAGCTTTCATCCCTTGTGGCTATAGCTTTAATTCTAAAATTAATAAATGGTGATTTGTCAATAATACCAGCCTTTACAGCCTCGTTTAAGAGCATTCGAAGATAAGTAAGAGATTTTGAAACAGTACTTTCATTATTCTTCCGAGTTTCTTTAAGCCAATAGGCATAATCATTAATGAACTTAATATCCACATCCAAAATATTGATATTCTTTTTAAAAGCAGTCAATTTGTTTAATTGATGCTCATAATTGATAAGGGTAGCTTTTCGAATACTGAGAGCCTTAGAATCATGTAAATCAAGTGCAAACTCGCTCAGTTCCTCAGAGGCATTATTTTTCAAAGCTTCAATAAACACATTCAAAGAGAGAGTCTTTTTATTAACCAGACATTTTAAAATAGTATCTTTGGCAATATTGTCATAAGCAGATATAATAGAATTTTTGTAAACATAGGCTTTGTCCTTAGAGTTTACCTTGCAAGTTTGTGGATTCCAATGTTCTGTTTTTACTGATTGACCTATGGAAAAATACTTACGATTCCTTTTATATGTGGCCATAATCATAATGGTATGATTACCATTTTTGTCTTTAGCCGATTGCAGGATGAATTTATAGCTTAGCATACGTTAGGTTTATTGCGCTTTTATCGCACATTTAAGCAAATATATGCATTTTTACTATTTGTTTAATGAAATTTAAAAGAAAGCAAAAACACCTGAAAGCCTAGAAACGACAAAGCCTAACAAGAGATTTTCTTGTTAGGCTTATGTAGTTATGGAGGTTCCAACCAGATTCGAACTGGTGTGGGCGGTTTTGCAGACCGCTGCCTAGCCGCTCGGCCATGGAACCTGACTGATAGTAGTCCGTAGGGGAATCGAACCCCTGTTACCAGGATGAAAACCTGGCGTCCTAACCCCTAGACGAACGGACCATATTTAAATGAACAAAGCGATATGAATCGCTAGTAGTCCGTAGGGGAATCGAACCCCTGTTACCAGGATGAAAACCTGGCGTCCTAACCCCTAGACGAACGGACCAAAATGGTATGATTTAACAAAAGCTAAATCAGGTTATAAAAAGTAGTCCGTAGGGGAATCGAACCCCTGTTACCAGGATGAAAACCTGGCGTCCTAACCCCTAGACGAACGGACCATGTAAAAGAACTAATCAACATTTTCATACTTTAGAAGTACGCTTTTGTCAAATTGCGAGTGCAAAAATACAATTATTTTTAAATTCAAGAATACTTAAGTGCATTTTTTTTGCTTTTTTTTCAAAAAAAATGAAAACTTCATGTTTTTTTGAAATTAAATTTCTTAAGACACTAAATATCAGGTAGATACGATTCTCTCCTTGTTTGGACTGAATATCAATTGATTTTTTTTATAAATGGTTTTTAGTTTTTCCACATCAAAAGATTGTATAGCTAAATCAATGTCTTTTATAAGTGTCACTAAACCAGTATCTTGGTGATTTTTGTTAATGCTTTCCATTTGAATGGTCATGGCTTCCCAGTCATCTAATATCATAAAACCGTGGAAGCCGGAGCATTTATTTTGTAGTTCTTCTAATAACTGAGGAGGGAAATCAAAAGGATTTGATCTTTTAATATTAGTATTCTCATTTACTTCAATTAATTCTGGTTCGTATTTAAGTGTTTCGAGAATAGGGAAGCTCATCATAAACACAAGAGTTTTGTCTTTTACAGTTATTTCGCAATTTCCACCAATTTGTGTTAGAAGTTCACAGAGTAATAAATAATTCAAAGGATCGGATTGTAGCCTCTTAATAGATTTGCTTTTTGAGATATAAAGCTCCACATTTATTAAATCCTCAAACTGTCGATTGCTAAGAATACAATCCTCAAATACACTTTCAGTTTTTAAACAATCTTCCTCAGTGTAGAGCTTCATTTTTATGCTTGGAGTGCTTTGGTGTTTGGTTAAAAAAGAAAAATGCTCTTCAAAAGCAAATCTGAAGTCTGGATTACTGATTCTATCACTCACGTGTCCATTTCCAAGTATTTCCAAGTGAATATCCTCCTCAAGGGACTTTTCGACTCTCAGTTTATTATTCAACTCTAGAAGAAAATCACTCAACAGGTATTTGCCCGTGGCCTGATCATTATCGTTAAGAGTGAGTAATTGTAAAGCAGCTATTTTCTGAACTTGCTCATAAAACTTCTGAGAATTAGATTTTATTTTTTTAATCAATTGAGCATCCTCTTTTTGAATATCACTTGACTCGCTTAATATGTCAGAAAATCCAATGATGGGGTTTAAAATATTGATTAAATCATGTTTCAACCATAAAAAGGAAAGAGCTACTGAGTTTTCACTAGGACTAATCAAATAGGAATGAATAGTTTCACTTTCTTTAATCATATTTATATGGTAAATAATACCATTCCAATGAAAAACAGGAACTTTGAGAATGCTATTAATAGACTTAGAAAAGGTTATTTGATCTTCTTTGAATATATCTTTGTTCCTTAAGAACAGATTTTTAAAAGCATCGTTATATTCAAACGCCTCATTATCAGCTGAAATATCGATGCTTATAACTGGTATGGTGAAGGCCTTATAATTAAATGTCATTAGTTATATTTATGGATTAATAGGGTAATTTCCCTCAAAGATAATTTATTTTTCAGTTCAGCCATTCTTTTCTGAATTAATTCATAGAGCTTGTGAGTTCTGGTGACCTCTCTATTCTAAAACAATACTCTAGAAACGAGCTCATAAACTTCTAGATTCTAACTTTTAGCTATAATCTGATAGATTTAAAAGTTTATTATTAACTTTTAAATCTATCTTTGCCTCGTATAAAAAATCCATAAAACAAATATATGTCATTCAATTCTTTAGGTTTATCATGGTCTTTGCTTGATGCACTAGAAAAAAATAATTTCACAGAATCTTATCCAATACAAGAACAGGCTATTCCGGCAATACTGAAAGGGAATGACATTCTTGGCATCGCGAAAACAGGCTCAGGGAAAACAATGGCTTATGTTCTTCCATTATTGATGAATGTGGATGCCACCAAGTCGAAGAATAGACATATCGAGACCCTAGTTCTCGTTCCAACTCGTGAATTGGCAGTGCAAGTGCGAGAGGTTTTTGAGCAATTTAAAATTACATTAAAGGAAAGAATCAAAACATTAGCAGTTTTTGGAGGGGTTGCCATCAATCCTCAAATGAAGGCCATGCAAAATGTGGATATTCTTATTGCAACTCCGGGTCGTTTACTTGAATTGGTGGATAATAATGCGCTTTGTCTTGCCGATGTGGATACCTTGGTTTTAGATGAAGCAGATAAAATGCTGAATCTTGGATTTCAAGAAGAAATGAAGAAAATACTAAGGATGTTGCCTCTTGATAGACAAAATCTGTTGTTTTCAGCCACTTTGAGTGACGATGTGAGTAGCTTTCAGAAAGGTTTATTGAAGCAACCTTTAGTGATCAAATTGGTGGAAGATATTCATGATGTGGGTTTGATTGACCAAACGGCTTATATAGTTCCTACTGAAAAGAAAGGGCCGCTACTTCGTCAATTAATTAAAAGCAAAGACATGCATCAGGTGCTCATTTTTGCTTCTTCTGCCTATCAAGCTGAACATATTGCTGATAAACTAAGAAGAAATGCCATCCATGCTACTGCCATGCATGGAAAGAAAAGCCAGAATGCCAGAACAGAAAATTTGAGGAAGTTTAAAACTGGGAAATTAAGAGTATTGGTTTCGACGGATTTATTGGCTCGAGGAATCGATATAGAATTCCTTCCTTATGTAATTAATTACGATTTGCCTCGTTCCCCTAAGGATTATATTCACAGAATTGGTAGAACAGGAAGAGCCGAATCCTCCGGAGAAGCCATCTCTTTTGTTACGCCTGAAGATGAAGCCCATTTTAAAGTGATACAGAAAAGAATGGGCAAATGGGTTGATTTAATTGACTATAAAAGCATTGATTTAAAAGGGTTCTGACTGTTGATATCAGCATTTAGCCCCAATCCAAAATTAAACTATACCATGCTTTTTTTGGCCTTTGCTTATATTTGATATTCATATTTGAAAAGTCAATGATATGACTGAGCGATACCAAACATAAATTCTAATTGAAACTGTGAATTACCTAGAGTTTTTGGAATTTTAATACTTCTGTATTTCCATTGGGTTTGTATACCTTAATTAAGTAATGACCAGCTGCTAAGTCTTTGATTTCAACAATCCCAGAAGGATTGAGCTTTTCTTGCCTTAGCCTATTTCCTGACATGCTATAGATCGCATATTTGATATTTTGCGAAAAATGGTGTTCTGAACTTAGTGAGATTTGATAGGAGGAGGGTATTGGACTGAGCTCAAATTCTTTAGTCTCTACTTCGTTAATAGCAGTAAAGTAATTATTATAATATTTTATTCCGTAAAATATGGTATCCCAATTTGGTGATTCTAAACTAAATACTTTTTGGATGTATTGATTTTCAGTTTCTACATATTCATATTCTGATAGGTTTTTTAATTCCAACTCATTTGGAGGTAGGCTACTATAATATCTGAAAATCAATGGACGTTCTTGTTCATCTAATTCATACTCCCATTTCATGTGATCTTGATAGGTATTTGTGCTGGTATCCCAAACTTGATAGAGATAGTTTAGTCTGAAATCATTTAGATAGGTATAAGAGGTATTTGTTTTAGGCTGCCAGATACTATCTTCATAAATGGTATATTTCTTTTCATTTATGATTTGATTATTTTCATTATAGATAAATTCCCATTTATGTCTTTTTACCCAAATAGTATCTTCTATATCTTTGAATTCAGTTCTTTTAAGGTACCCCCACTACCAACTACAGCCCTAGCCTTTAGCAAACCAATAGGACTGATAGATTACATTTTAGTATTTTGGGGCAATAATTCGTGAAGCCTATTCACTTTGTATTCAGGGATGATATTGAGAACATG
>NZ_JABKBZ010000072.1:0-24749 GCF_013166635.1 Lentimicrobium sp. S6
CAGGTTCGCTAGGTGTTGGTCCAGGACAAGGAGATATTTCTTGGTGGGCTATTGATGATGCTGGTGTAAGTGATAGAGGATGTTTCTTCGACGACGAATATGTTTTCTCAGCAAATGGCAGCTTTAGTAATGTTCTTGGTTCCGAAACATGGGTTGAAGCTTGGCAAGGTATTGAGGCGGATGGTTGTGGAGTTCCAGTAGCTCCTCACGATGGCTCAAATGCTGCTACATTTACTTATGACGAAGGAGCTGGTACTATAACATTATCTGGTGTTGGAGCCTTTTTAGGTATTCCTAAAGCCAATAATACCGGAGAGCTTACCAGTCCTGATGATGCCCCTGAATCAATAACTTATATCGTTGAATTACAGGATGCCAGTACAATGATTATTGATATTGAAGCTGGAGCTGGTGTTTGGTGGAGATACAAACTTATTAAACGCTAAAAATGATAATTATGAAAAATAGATTTAAATATTTAATAGTGGCTCTTGCTGGAATACTATTTGTTTTCTCAGCATGTGATAAAGACAAACATGAGCTAGGGGATTTAGTTACACCTACAAATCTAAGTGTTTCTTATGTTATTGAAGGTGTTGATGCTGAAAACCCAAATGGCGATGGTAGTGGATTTGTAAACTTCACTGCCAGTGCTAATAATGCCATCACTTATACCTATGATTTCGGAGACGGAACCGATGTAAAAGTGGCTGCAGATGGTAATATCAAATATCGTTTTGCAATAAATGGTGTTAATACTTATAATGTTACCGTTTCTGCAGTTGGAACCGGAGGACTTCAATCTACAAAAACTGAGCCTGTTGAAGTATTCAGTAGTTTCGAAGATGAAGAAGCTTTAGAATTCCTAACTGGTGGAAGCTCAAAATCTTGGTATTGGGCTGCTGATCAATTAGGTCATGCCGGATTAGGTCCTGTTACCGAAGATTATGGTAATCTTGATTATACTTGGCCAAACTGGTGGCAAATTGGTGCTTGGGATACCGATAAAGCATGTATGTATGATGCTGAATTTGTATTTACAAAAACAAGTACAGGACTTACTTTCGAGCAAGTTTCTGGTCCAGCCTTTGTCCCTGGTGCATATGCAGGTGTCATTGGTGTTGAAGGTGATGTATGTCACAATACTGATGTAGTTCCAGATCTTTATGGAGTTAAAACAGTAACATTTGCTCCTTCTTCTACTATGGCTGCTCAAGATGGTGGGTATAGAGGAACAGCTTTTACTCTTTCTGATAATGGAACCATGTGTTGGTGGGTTGGTAAAAGTACCTATGATATCATTGAAGTTTCTGATACTCAATTGAAAGTTAGAATTGAGCAAGATGGTGAATTTGCATGGTACCACACTTTTGTGAGTGTGAAACCTGTACAATAGCATGAATAAGCTTTAGCGGTTTTTACCGCTAAAGCTTTTATTTTTAATAATATAGCTTTTGAAACGAACAATGGTTTTAGCTTGTAATCATTCGCCAGCAAGCATGATTAAATTCATTGAGAGTTCCATCTGACTAACAAAATCTATAATACAGATGAAAATTCTATTAAAGTTCAGCTTGTTTTTAATGTTTTCTACATTAATTTTTATGTCATGTGACAAAAAAGAAGAATCAGATTTTACAGCTGGTTTTACTTTTGATTATATCAATGATAATACAGTTTATTTTAACAATACATCCTCTGGTGAGTATTACTCACTAACGTGGGATTTTGGAAATGGGGACATCATTACAACAACTGATAAAAAAGAAAGCTTTCAAATTCATTATGCATTGAAAGGTGATTATACTGTTAGTTTAAAAGTTTTAAATTATAATGGAACAACAAAAACAGCATCTGATATTATAGTTATTGATAACTCTAATCTTCCTAATTTAAATGCAAGCTTTACTGCAACCCCAACCCAAAGTAATCCTAATTATGTGCTCTTAACTAATACCACAGAAGGCGAATTTGACTCGTTTAAATGGTTGTATAGAGATCAAATCATAGCTAATGAAGATGATTATTTGGCTCATTTCCCTTTGGCAGGGGATTATGAAATAGAATTACAAATTATTCGTGGTGAAGATGTTTTCACATCCACACAATCAATAATAATTGATGAGGATGACCAAGGAGAACCTAATTTAATATGGTCAGAAGAGTTTGATTATACGGGCTTACCAGATGCTAGTTATTGGAATATGGAAACTGGCGGAGGAGGCTGGGGAAATAACGAACTCCAGAATTATACCAACAGAGAAGACAATGCTCTTGTTGGCAATGGCTACTTAACCATTACTGCCAAAGAAGAAGTTTATGGCGGAAGAAATTATACTTCAGCAAGAATCACTACTCAGAATAAATTCGATTTCAAATATGGTAAGATAGAAGCCAGAATAAAGCTTCCTTATGGCCAAGGGATATGGCCAGCCTTCTGGATGCTAGGAAGTAATATTAATTCTGTAAGCTGGCCCGCTTGTGGAGAAATTGATATTATGGAATTAGTGGGTGGTACAAATAGAGATAATATCTCTCATTCTACTATACATTGGGATAATGCAGGTCAGCATGCTTCCTATGGTGAATCTTATAGCTTATCCAATGGGATTTTTGCTGATGATTTTCATGTGTTTAGTGTGGAGTGGGATGAACAATCCATTAGAGGTTTTGTGGATGGCTCACAATATTTTGTGGCCGACATTACCCCTTCTGGCTTAAGTGAATTTCATGAGGATTTCTTCATTATTTTGAATTTGGCGGTGGGAGGAAATTGGCCCGGATCACCAAATGCAAGTACTGTATTTCCTCAAACCATGCAAGTAGATTATATCAGAGTTTATAAGAACTAAATGATGAAAACAGTATTACAAATTCTAGTCATATTAATTATAGGAATGCTCATGACAAACTGTGATTCAAATCCAAAATCTCCATCTAAAAATGAAGGTGAATGGAAATTAGTATGGCAAGATGATTTTAATTATTCTGGCCTTCCTGATTCCACAAAATGGGACTATGATACTGAAGGAAACTCTGCCGGCTGGGGTAATAATGAGGCACAGCATTATACCAAAATGGATAAAGACAATGCTTGGGTAGAGGATGGTAAACTTAAAATTACAGCTAGAAAAGAAAAGTTTGAAGGAAAAGAATTTACTTCTGCTAGACTCATGTCAAGAGTTGCATGGCAATATGGTAAAATAGAAGTACGAGCAAAGCTTCCGGAAGCCAGAGGCACCTGGTCTGCCATTTGGATGATGCCCGGAGGATGGTCTTTTAATGATGGAAATTGGCCAGATATTGGTGAAATTGACATCATGGAGCATGTGGGACATGACTTGGGAGTGATTCATGCATCAGCACATTCCAAGGATTATCAATGGCAAAAAAACTCACAGAAAACCAATACCGTTCCCATTTCTAAGGTACATGAACAATTTCACACTTATAAGGTGGAATGGTCACCAGAGGTTTTGAAATTCTATGTGGACGATCAACTCTATTTAACTTATGAAAATGAAGGCCTAGGAGAATCAAAATGGCCTTATGACAAACCTTTTTATCTGCTTTTAAATGTTGCAGTTGGAGGAGCATGGGGAAATGTGCAAGGTATCGATGAACAAACCTTTCCTCAAGTGATGGAGGTTGAGGAGGTAAAAGTATTCCAACTTAAGAATTAAACAATCAATAAATTATTAAACAAAAAACTAAATATTATGAAACAAATCTTTACAATTTTAGCTTTAGTTATTGGCATTATCACAGTTAATGCACAGTATATTTATAATGATTTTGATGCGAATCAAAATGTAACAGTAGCTGGTTGGCCAAATGTTGCCAACTTAATAGCAAACCCCGATGCCAGTGGCATTAATACTAGCGCAAATGTAGGTGAATGGGTAAGATCTGGAGAACAATGGGCTCATATGTTTTTGGAATTAGATGGTACTATTGACTTTACAACTGGAACAACTTTTCAAGTTAAAGGGCATTTTCCTATTGCTTGTCAAACCTTATTAAAACTTGAATCAGCTGATGGAGCATTTACAGAAGTAGCTGTTGATGTAACCACTACTGGAGAATGGGTCCAACTGAGTTATGACTTTCCTGATGGAGAAACTGGAATTTATAATAAAATAGTTATTTTCTTTGATATTAATTCTTCAGTGGAAAGCACTTTTTATATTGATGATATAGAAGGACCTGCTTTTCAAAATGGACCTCCTCCAACTCAAATCGACCTTCCTATTACTTTTGATGATGCAGAACTTAACTATGGTTTAATTGATTTTGGCGGAAATGCATCATCAATTATTGAAGACCCTAATAATGCAGGAAATATGATTGTTCAATCCATTAAAACTGATGGAGCTGAATTATGGGCAGGAACAACTGTTGGTGGTAATGCAGGATTTGCAAATCCAATTCCATTTACTTCAGATTTAACTTATATGTCTGTTGCTGTTTGGTCTCCAGAAGCTGGAATTCCAGTTAGACTAAAAGTAGAGGATGCCAATGAGCCAACCATGTCTGTTGAAACAGAAGCTTTAACAACCGTAGCAGAAGCATGGGAAGTTTTAGTTTTCGATTTTAGCAATGAAGCTACAGGTACTGCTGCAATCAACTTCGATTATAACTATAATAAGGCCAGTATTTTCTTCAACTTCGGTATTACTGGAGCAGAGGCAGGTGAGCAAACTTATTTTTGGGATGATGTTGAATTTCTAGCAAACGGAGTTTCTATTGACGAATTAGAGCAAGTTGAATTTGCAGTATATCCTAATCCAGCTTTAAATTTCATCAATCTTCCAATTGGAAGCAGCGATGTTAAGTTATATTCAATTACAGGGAATGTGGTTTTTGAATCATTTTCATCAGATTTAACAATAAACATAAGTAAACTTTCAAAAGGAGTATATTTTGTTTATTCTCAGAATAATGATGGTAAAATTTATCATTCAAAATTCATTAAACATTAAAGATAATTTGATAATTATTTGAAATCGTGGGGATGTCTAAAAAGCACTTTGGTTGTTTTGCGATTTGAATATTTTTAAGTATTCAAATCGGTCCGCCTAATGAACAGAGAATTGCTTTTTTAGATAACCCCTCTTTCACATCCTCATTCAAAACAAATTCTTTAGATTTGTTAGCAATTTAACTAAAAAATCTATCGGAAATAAAGGACATATGAAGCAAAAAAGTGGAAATGTAGTTTTAATCTCTCTTATTGTAGCCCTTGGTGGCTTTTTAATGGGGTTCGATGCTTCGGTTATTTCTGGAGTAGTCAAATTCATTGAACCAGAGTTCGGCTTAACTAAATTAGAATTAGGATGGGCTGTTAGTTCCCTTACCCTTACTGCGACTTTAGCCATGATGCTTGTTGGTCCTTTAAGCGATAGATACGGAAGGAAGAAGATTCTTTCCTTTGCAGCTGCCATCTATGCTTTATCTGCTATTCTTTCTGCTCTGGCTCCCAGCTTCTGGTTTTTAGTGGTCGCTAGAATGATTGGTGGTTTTGGAGTTGGAGCTTCCCTAATTATTGCCCCTATGTATATTGCCGAAACCGCTCCTCCACACATGCGCGGCCGTTTGGTATCTTTCAATCAATTAAACATTGTGATTGGTATTTCTGCTGCATTTTTTACTAATTATCTGATTTTACAATGGGGCAAATCTGATGCCTCATGGGCACAAGCCTTGCAATTTGATGCATATAACTGGCGTTGGATGCTGGGTTTAGAAGCACTACCTGCTATTATTTACTTTTTTGCCCTCTTCATAGTTCCGCGTAGCCCAAGATGGTTAATTATGAAAGGAAAAGAGGAAGATGCCATTAGAATAATGGAAGCATCTGTTGGATCTGTGCAAGCCCACCAAGACCTAAAAGTGATAAAAGAAAGTCTTCATGCTGATAAAAACAAGGCTAAAGCAAAACTGACGGATATTTTTAAACCCTCAGTACGTACCGTATTAATGATAGGGGTGGTTCTTGCAGTTCTGCAACAAATAACTGGAATCAACTCTGTATTCTTCTATGCACCTATGATATTTGAACAAACAGGTTTAGGAACCGATGCCGCATTCTCTCAAGCCATTCTCGTTGGACTCACCAATCTCGTATTTACCATTGTTGCCATAGGAATGATTGATAAATTTGGACGTAAACCATTATTGATATTTGGTATGTTGGGTATTGCCATCTCCATGTTGGTATTATCTTATGGGTTTTCCACCGCAGAATATACCATTACAGAAAAGACATTAACAGAAATGACTAAGGAGAATATCTCTACTCAGAAATTTGATAAAATATTAGGTGTAAATTATCAATCGGAGGAGGAATTTAAAGAAGCATTATTACATATTATTGATGCCAAGACTTTCGAAAAATCAGAAAGTCAAATCATGCAATCTTCCATACAATTGAATGCCAATTTTATTCTATTTGGCATTATAGCCTTTGTGGCTTCCTTCGCGGTTTCCATAGGGCCTGTGATGTGGGTTTTATTCTCCGAATTATTTCCCAATGCCATTAGAGCTATTGCCATATCGTTTGTGGGCTTTTTAAATTCCATGACCAGCTTCTTGGTTCAATTGGTTTTTCCTTGGGAATTAGAAGTATTAGGTAGCTCCATCACCTTCCTTATCTATGGCTTGTTTGCCATAGCAGGTTTACTATTTGTATTAAAAGCAGTACCTGAAACTAAAGGAAAGTCTTTGGAAGAATTAGAAAAACAATTGGTTAAAGAATAACAATTAAGAAATCATATTAAAAATCCAGAAAAATAAAATCGATATGGATAAAATATATATCGGAAACAGTGAAATAACATCTAACAAAGGAAATGTTTCTGGTCAATTTGTAGAAATTGACGGTGAGAAATATTACCAAATTCAGAATTATCACGAAATGCCAGATTTCTTTATCAGCATAGTGAGTAATTCCGATCATTGGATGTTTATATCTAGCAATGGCTCATTGTCAGCTGGAAGAAAAGACAGGAATAGTTCCTTATTCCCCTATTATACCGATGATAAAATTCATGATTATAAAGGCATAACAGGAAGTAGATCCTATTTCTTGGTGGAGAAAAACAATCGTAATTCTCTGTGGGAACCTTTTACCGACGAATCACCAAAATTCTATAATATAAGCAGAAACCTATACAAGAGCATTTATGGGAACAGTCTCATTTTTGAAGAGATAAATCATGATTTAGGACTTAGTTTTCAATATGGATGGTATAATAGTGAGCAATTTGGCTTTGTGAAAAGATCCACTTTGTTTAATCATGATAAAGAAAATGTAAAAGTTAAAGTTCTGGATGGATTGCGAAACATACTCCCCTATGGTGTAGATTATGATTTCCAAAATGCATACAGCAATCTTTTGGATGCTTATAAGAAAAATGAATTGATTGAAGGTAGTACGCTTGGCTTATTCATGCTGAGCTCCATTCCTGTGGATAGAGCAGAACCCAGTGAAGCTTTAAAAGCTACCGCTGTTTGGTCATTTGGATCTAGCAAGAAAAGCACGATCCTAGTTTCGGATAAGCAGATTTCTAAATTTAAAAAGGGATTAAAACTGGAATCGGAATTCGATATCAGAGCGTCCAGAGGAGCCTATTTTATAAATGATGAAATAGAATTAGAACAAAATACAAAGAAGGATTGGTTTACCATTGCTGAGATCAATCTCGATACTACTCAAGTATCAAATTTGAAACAAATTATTTGCAGCGGCACCTCTATTGAGGATTTAATATTTGAGGACATCAATAAGGGAACCCAAAACCTTAAGAAGATGGTGTCGTATGCAGATGGTTTTCAGATGACCAATACCGATTTATGTTGGGCACGTCATTATTCCAATACCCTATTTAATATTATGCGTGGAGGAGTTTTTATCAATAATTATATGGTAAAGGCAAATGATTTCAAGCAGTATTTATGGCAAATCAATAAATTGCTTTTTAAGGAACATCAGTCCTGGCTCGAAAGTTTGGCAGACGATATTTCATATTTAGATTTATTAGCAAAGGCAGAGGAATTAAACAATGCTGATTTGTTGAGAATCGTCAACGAATACCTTCCGCTAACCTTTAGCCGACGTCATGGTGATCCTAGTCGCCCATGGAATCAGTTTTCAGTGGAGACCCAAAATGAGGATGGTAGTATTAAATATAACTATCAAGGCAACTGGCGCGATATTTTTCAAAACTGGGAAGCGCTCACCTATTCTTTCCCAGAGTTTATTGAAGGTATCATCAGTAAATTTGTAAACGCCTCCACCATTGATGGTTATAACCCCTATCGTATTATGCGCGATGGCATAGATTGGGAATCTCCAAATCCGGATGATCCTTGGGCGTATATTGGCTATTGGGGCGATCATCAAATCATCTACTTACAAAAGCTATTGGAGCTTTCGAATAATTTCCATCCTGGAAAACTAGATGAAATGCTCACCAGCGAAATCTTCACCTATGCCAATGTTCCCTACCAAATAAAACCTTATGAGGAAATTGTAAAAAATCCAAAAGACACGGTTTTATTTAATAAAGAACTCAATGAAAAAATAAATGCAGAAGTAGAATATTTGGGTGCCGATGCTAAATTATTGAAATCCAAATCAGATTCTCAGATTTACAAAGTAAACTTTACCGAAAAGATATTAGCCACCTTGCTTTCAAAAATGAGTAATTTCATTCCTGAGGCTGGTATCTGGTTGAATACACAACGCCCAGAATGGAACGATGCCAATAATGCCTTGGTAGGCAATGGAACTTCAATGGTTACCCTATATCACCTCAGAAGATTCTTGAAATTTTGGAAAGGTAAATTTGAGGATTCTAAACATGAAAGCATCAGTGTTTCGGAAGAATTAGCCAGATTATTTAGCAGTATCCATCAAGTTTTTGATGAAGGACAAGCAGTTTTAGAAAATGGCTTTAAGGATCAGGACAGGAAGAAGATGACTGATGCTTTGGGTGAAGCCCATAGTAAATTCAGAGGCGAGATTTATCAATTCTCATTTTCTGGCGAACGAAAGAAGATTTCTACAAAAGAAATGAGTTCTTTTTGTGAAGTATGTTTAAAACATATCGATCAAAGCATCAAAAAGAATGAACGAGAGGATGGTTTATATCATGCTTATAATCTCATCACTTTCCATGAGGATTCTATTTCTGTCAGAAACCTTTATGAGATGTTGGAAGGACAAGTAGCCATTTTGAGTTCAGGACTTCTATCTGTAAAAGAGAGTTTAAAAGTGCTCAATGCTTTGAAGAAAAGCGCCATTTATAGAAAAGACCAATATAGCTATATGCTATATCCTAATCGAGAACTTCCTCGATTTAACGAAAAAAATAATATTCCACAAGTGATGGTGGAACAGTCAGTATTACTAAAGAAACTGGTAGAGAATCAAGAAACCTCCATCATCAAAGTTGATGACCTAAATAATTACCACTTCAATAGTGCTTTTAGAAATGCTGAAGCACTCGATCATGCCTTGAATAATTTGAGGATTGGTAATTATGGTCATTTGGTTGAGGAGGAGAAAGAATTCATTTTAGGTATTTATGAGAAAATATTTGACCATAAATCCTTTACCGGAAGATCTGGTACTTTTTATGGATACGAGGGCTTAGGATCCATTTATTGGCACATGGTTTCAAAGTTATTATTGGCTACTCAGGAATGCTATATGAAAGCTCTTGAGGATGGTGAAGATAAAGAAACCATTGGGGAATTAAAGCAGCATTATTATGAAATTAAAGCCGGTATTGGTTTATATAAATCTCCAGAATTATACGGAGCATTTCCTACCGATGCTTACTCTCATACCCCACTAAATGCTGGAGTAAAACAACCCGGATTAACAGGCCAAGTGAAAGAAGATTTTATTTCTAGAATTGGCGAAATGGGTGTTCTTATAGAAGAGGGAAAAATGGTATTTAATCCTTCCTTATTAAACGATGAGGAGATATTAAAAGATAAGCAATCCTTTGAATTTTTGAGCTTAGATGGAGAAACCTCCTCTTTAGAGTTAAATAAAAATCAAATTGCTTTCACCTTCTGTCAAGTTCCTGTGGTTTATAGTTTTAATACAGAACAAAAGATAGATATCACTTTTGATAATGGTATTATGGAATCCATAAAAGGTGATGAAATAAGCAAAGAGAACAGCCAATTGGTTTTTAAAAGAACTGGCGATATTAAGTTAATAGAAGTATTTTTTAAATAGAATAATAATGTCATTTAATAGCAAAAAAATATGGGCCTTAACAGGTGTAAATGCCCTACACAAAACAGAAGAAGAAATCATTTCTTTATTTCATGAGAGTCTAAAGGATCCTATGCATGGTATGTGTTTTAGTCCTTATGTAAACGGGCAAAAACCTGGTGATCAATTGAGCGAAGAACAAATTCGTAGACGATTAGAAATTATTCAGCCTCATACCAAGTGGGTCAGATCCTTTTCTTGTACCGAAGGCAACGAAATGATTCCTCAAATAGCGCATGAAATGGGACTAAAAACCCTAGTAGGCGCATGGTTAGGGGAAGATAAAGAAGTAAACGAAAAGGAAATAACAAAGCTTATTGAAATGGCTAAAGAGGGCCATGTTGATATTGCTGTGGTTGGAAATGAAGTCTTGTATAGAGGAGACTTAACAGAAACAGAACTTTTAGATTATATCAATAGAGTAAAACAAGAAATTCCAGAGATTTCAGTGGGATATGTTGACGCGTATTACGAGTTTGAAAACCATCCTCAAATTGCATATGCTTGTGATGTGATTTTAGCCAATTGTTATCCTTTTTGGGAAGGCTGTAGCATAGATTATTCCTTACTTTATATGAAGGATATGTATGCCAGAGCTAAAAAAGTAGCTAAAGGTAAAAAGGTAATCATCACCGAAACAGGATGGCCCAACGAAGGAGAAAAGCTTCATGGTGCACAGCCCTCCAAAATCAATGCTTTGATTTATTATCTGAATGCACAGGCATGGTCAAGAGAAGATGATATTGACTTATTCTATTTCTCTTCATTCGATGAATCTTGGAAAATAGATTCTGAAGGTGATGTGGGACCATTTTGGGGACTTTGGAATACTGATGAAAAATTGAAATATTAAAAAATAAGGACAAGCTTATGCGGATTTGTAATCCGCATATAGATAACAATCGGATTGCAAATCCGATTAAGCTGAGGTCGTTGAGCTTGTCGAAGCGACAAATAAAATCCATAGTCACTATGGCCATTTCGACAAGCTCAATGACCTTTACAACAGCTCTTGCAAAATTTGAGCAGAATAAATAACAAACAAATGAAAACAGCAATAATAGGAAGAATCATGAGAACACAAATCATTTTATTAATCAGCTTATTAGCGCTATTTTCATGTAAGACCGAACACAAGCAAAACCAACAAAATATGAGCGAATCTAAGCACTCAACTATAATGACTAAACAAACTACAAAGGCTCTCCTAATGGGAACTTCAAAAGCTGTTTGCTATTCTGGCTTTAGGAGTGGACAACATCCAGACAGAGGCGATGGCGCTGTAAACCCAAGTTATGAGGAGGTTCTTGAGGACCTGAAAATCATTTCTGAGCAAGCCGATTTTCATTTAATTCGATTATATGATAGTGGCGAGAATTCAGAACTGACCTTGCGAGTTATCAAGGAGAATAATATTGATATCAAAGTGATGCTGGGCATTTGGCTTCAAGCCGAATTGAGTGCCCACGAAACCTGTTCTTGGTTAACAGAACCCATTCCTGAAGAAGAGCTGGCAGCAAATAAAGAGCTCAATCTTTTAGAAATTGAAAAGGCCATTGCTTTGGCTGATAAATACCAAGACATCATTATTGCCATCAACGTCGGAAACGAAGCCTTAGTGGATTGGAATGATCATAAAGTAGCAACGGATACCATTATTTCCTATGTAAAAAGAGTAAAGAAGTCGGTTCCACAGTTGGTGACGGTAGCCGATAATTACAAGTGGTGGGCAGAGCATGGTATAGAGTTAGCTAAGGCTGTCGACTTTGTTTCTCTACATATTTATCCTGTCTGGGAAGGGAAAGACATCAACGAAGGCTTGTCCTTTACCATAGAGAATTATAATGAAGTTAGAAAAACACTACCTAATGCCAGAATAGTAATAACTGAAGCAGGTTGGGCTACCATAGCTACAGAATTTGGGGAGCGTGCTAGTGAAGAAAAGCAATTACAGTATTATCAAGAATTCATGCAATGGTCTAAGGAGATGAATATCACCTCTTTTTGGTTCGAGGCTTTTGACGAAGATTGGAAAGGAGAACCTGGAAATATGATGGGAGCCGAAAAACATTGGGGCTTATATACGGTTGATAGAAAACCTAAAAAAGTGATGCAATAAACTATAATAATAAACTCGTAAAACTAATCCTATGGCACATTTTAAAACAGCAAAAGAAGACATAGTCCCCTTTGGACAAAAACTAGCATTCGGTTCAGGACATCTAGCAAATCAGTTATTTCCAGCAGCATTAGGAGTGTTTATGGTGGTGCTGGTGATGTCATTAAATATGAATCCAATATTAGCAGGTTTGCTGGGTGCTCTTCCAAGGCTTTTAGATGCACTTACCGATCCTATTATGGGTTTTATTTCAGATAATACCAAATCGAAATGGGGAAGAAGAAAACCTTATATTTTCATAGGAAGTGTGATTACTGGAGTGGCATTTATGATCATGTGGCAATTAAACCCTGAGAATTCTCAGACCTATAATTTCTTTTACTTTTTAATTGTTTCCGTATTTTTCTATATCGGTTATACCATTTTTGCTACGCCATTAATTGGATTGGGTTATGAGATGACTCCCGATTATAATGAGCGTACTAGATTAATGGCTGTTTCGCAATGGATGGGACAAATTGCCTGGATGATTGCTCCATGGTTTTGGGTGATTATCTATGATCCAACTATATTTGAATCTGCTCCCGAAGGTGCAAGAATACTATCTATTATGGTTGGTGGAGCCTGCATGATACTTGGAATCTTACCTGCTCTTTTCAACAAAGAAAGAGTTGCTCCAGATGACAGTAAAATGGTGAATTTATCAATGAAAGATTTAGCAGCAAACACCAAAGAATTTGTAAAAGGGATAAAATTGACCCTTAAAAACAAACCCTTCATGAAGCTTTGTGGAGCTACATTCTTAATTTTTAATGGCTTCCAAACAGTCGCTCAATTTGCCATGTTTATTATTGTTTACTATCTCTTTGATGGTGATAAAGTAGCATCTGGAACTTGGCCTGCATGGTTCGGAACCATAAGTGCAATTGCTACTGCTGTACTCGTCATTCCTATTGTCACTAAAATCTCTGAAAAGATGGGAAAGAAAAATGCTTTCATTATCGCAACACTAATTTCTATTATTGGTTATGGCTTAAAATGGTGGGGATTCAACCCAGAAAATCCCTGGTTAATGTTTATGCCTATCCCTTTCCTATCTTTTGGAATAGGTGGTTTGTTTACCTTGATGATGTCAATGACAGCTGATGTTTGTGATTTAGATGAATTAAATAATGGTGAACGTAGGGAAGGAATGTTTGGAGCAGTTTACTGGTGGATGGTAAAATTAGGAACAGCATTGGCGCTACTTACAAGTGGTATTGTTTTGTCTTTTGTGGGTTTCGACCAATCTGTAGATCAACAAACAGTGGACACTTTAACCAACCTTAGAATTGCTGATATTATTATTCCTATACTTACAGCTCTTATGGCCATAGTGATAGTTTGGAAATATGATATTACAGAAGGAAAAGCCCATGAAATACGACAAGCCTTAATTGCACGTCGTGGAAAAGTATCTCATTAAAGGAAAATAAAATCAGGAATTATGAAAGCTATAAAACTCACTTTAAAACTCCTTATTATTATGGCTTTATCCAGTTGTCAAGTTGACTCCAACAAGTTAGCCGTGGAGGTATACGAAACCTCAGCAAGTGGAAATCAACTCACAAAACGTACTGAGTTTGTAGAAAACAAAGAAGCCATAAATATTAAGATATTGCCGCAAAATAAATTTCAAACCATCACTGGTTTTGGAGGCTCATTTACTGAATCTTCTGCCTATTTACTCAATCAGCTTAGCAAGGAAAATAGAGAACTTATATTAGAAGCTTATTTTGGATCAGAAGGTGCTAAATACTCATTAACTCGTACTCATATTAACTCCTGCGACTTTTCTATATCTAATTATTCCTATGCTCCTCTAAAAGGTGATAAAGAACTCAAAAGTTTCTCCATAGAAGAAGATCGCGACGATATCATCCCCATGATTAAAGAAGCCATGGCTATTTCTGAGGATGGTTTCAAAATCATCTCTTCTCCATGGACCGCCCCACCTTGGATGAAAGACAATGACAGCTATGTGGGTGGAAAATTATTGCCAGAATATTATGATACTTGGGCCCTATTCTTCTCAAAATACATAAAGGCTTATGAAAAAGAAGGAATAGAAATCTGGGGTCTCACTGTAGAAAACGAACCTCTTGGAAATGGAAATAACTGGGAAAGTATGCATTTCTCAGCAGAAGAAATGCTAGACTTTGTAAACAATTATATGGGCCCAAAATTAAAAGAGGAGGGTCATGATGTGAAAATTCTAGCCTACGATCAAAATCGTGGAGACGAGTTAATCGAGTGGGCCGAAACCATCTATAAAGACGAAGCTTCATCAGAATACTTCGATGGCTTTGCCATTCATTGGTATGCCAGCACTTTTAATTATTTCCCTAAATCTTTGAATCTGACTCATGAATTAGCACCCAATAAATATCTTATTCAATCAGAAGCTTGTGTAGATGCAGAAGTACCACATTGGAAAGATGATGCTTGGTATTGGTCAAAAGAAGCCACCGATTGGGGATGGGATTGGGCTTCTGAAGAGCAAAAACACCACCATCCTAAATACGTTCCAGTCTACAGATATGCTCGTGATATTATTGGTTGCATGAACAACTGGGTAGATGGTTGGGTAGACTGGAATATGGTTTTAGATAGACAAGGAGGTCCTAATTGGTTTAAGAATTGGTGTACAGCTCCAGTCATTGTCGACCCCGAAAAAGATGAGGTATACTTCACCCCGCTCTATCACACCATGGCTCATTTTAGTCGGTTTATTCGCCCCGATGCCGTTCGTATTGGTTTTGAAAACACTGACGAAAACTTGATGATGACAGCAGCACAAAACCCAGATGGAACTATTGCCATAGTACTTTTAAATATGGAAACAGAAGCCAAAAGCATTCATTTAATGCTTGGTGAAGATTCGGTTGACATTCAAATTAGTGCTCAAGCCATACAAACCCTAATGATTCCATCTTTAAATAAGGATAAAAACTAAAATGATGAGAACTTTTATAATCCTATTCATGACTATCGTCTTGGCTTCCTGTAATAACCAAATGACAGATGATGCAATAAAGATTTCAGGAAATAAAATATTAGTGAATGAGGAGTCTTACCTCATCAAAGGTATTTGCTATCACCCAGTACCTAAAGGAAGCAATCATAGAGATTTCGGTCATTTGTCGGAAGATTTATCCTTAATGAAAGAAGCTGGTATCAATACCATAAGGCTATATGCTCCGCTGGATGACAAAAAGGTGTTAGATGAAATTCATGAAGCAGGAATAAAAGTAATCATTGGATTTGGCTATAATCAAGAGGGATATTTTGATATTCTTTCAGGGTCATTTATCGACTATATTGAAAAGTATAAAGCACATCCCGCCATCTTATTATGGGAATTGGGAAATGAGTATAATTACCATCCTGAATGGTTCGAAGGAGATATGATAAACTGGTATATTGCTTTAAATACGGCAGCAGATCTCATTCATCAGCAGGATCCAAATCATCCTGTTGCAACAGCCCATGGGGAATTACCTGACTCTTTAGCTTTGGCCACTTGCCCCAATATCGATGTTTGGGGAATGAATGTTTATCGTTGGGACAATCCAGAAAGCATTTTTGGAGAATGGAAGGCCATAAGCTCTAAGCCCATGTATCTTTCAGAAGCTGGTGCAGATAGTTATATGACTGTAGAAAAGCCAGGTTATGAAGCAGGTATTAATGAGCAAGCCCAAGCTGATGCCACAGCAAAAATACTAGAAGCTACATTTAGAAATCAAGAAATATGCTCAGGAGTCACTCTTTTTGCTTTTATAGATGAGTTATGGAAAGCAGGAAATAACGAGCAATACGATCCCGGAGGATGGGCGCCAAATAGCAGTGGTATACCCTATGATGGCAGTCCAAATGAAGAATATTGGGGAATTCTAGATATCAATAGAAATAAGAAGTTGGCTTTTTTTACCGTAAAAGAAAGTTATTTGAGTCAAACCAAGAAGCATTAAAAACATGGGAACAAAATTATCATTAAAAGAAAAAATTGGATATGGATTAGGAGATACTGCTTCTCATTTTGTATGGGATATGGTGGGTTTTTGGATCCTCATTTTTTATACAGATACCTTTGGTATTTCTGCAGCAGCAGCAGGAACTATTATGTTAATTGCTAGAGTTTGGGACATGATTAGTGATCCACTTATGGGCATTATTGCCGATAGAACCAATACCCGTTGGGGCAAGTTTCGTCCCTATATTTTGTGGATGGCCTTACCATATAGCGTATTGGCGGTTTTGACATTCTCCACCCCGGATTTAGGCCCAACAGGTAAGGTGATATATGCAGGGGTGACTTATTTCCTATTGATGACCGTTTTTACCGCCATCAATCTACCTTACTCCTCTTTAGGTGCAGTAATGACCTCTGATTCTTATGAAAGAGCAGGTTTGAACTCTTATCGCTTTATTTTTGCATTTATAGGTCAGCTTGTGGTTACTGGTACAGCACTTACTTTGGCCTTGTATTTTGGGCAAGGTGATACTGCTTTAGGTTATCAATATACTTTAACCCTATTTGCCTTCATCAGTTTTGCCTTATTCATGATTACTTTCAAAACCACCAAAGAAAGAGTGAAACCACCCAAAGGTCAGAAACAAAATCTCAAAGAGGATTTAAAGAATCTTTTTAAGAACAAACCATGGGTTATTCTGTTTTTCGTGGGAATCATTTCTTTTGTGATGTTTGCCATGCAAAACCTTACGATTGCCTACTATTTTAAATACTATATCGGAAATGAATCTGATGTGCAATTATTCAATGTCATTGGAACCATTGCTTTAATCGTTGCCATCCCCTTCTCTAAACCATTAGCCAAGCGTTTTGGTAAAAGAAATGTGTTCTTAGCCAGCTCTTTAATATCGGGAATGTTCTTTATGCTGCTTTATATTCCTGGAAACGATAATATAATCAGCATATATGTTTTAAATATACTAGCAAAAATGACCTATGCACCTGCAGTGCCTTTATTATGGACTATGCTAGCAGATACCGCAGATTATTCTGAATGGAAAACTGGAAGAAGATCAACAGGTTTGGTGTTTTCTGCAGCTACTTTTGCGCAAAAAGCAGGTTGGGGAATTGGTGGAGCTTTGGCTGGTTGGATTTTGGCCATCTACCATTTTGAACCCAATGTGGAGCAAACGGTAAGTTCAATTACTGGAATCAAACTAATGATTTCTGTTTTTCCAGGTATTCTCTATATGTCCACGGCTATTTTACTCTTCTTTTATAGCATCGATCATAAAACATGTTTAATCATGCAAAAAGATTTAGAAGCCAGAAGAGAAAAGATAGATTTTGTTGAAGAAGATTAAAAAAAGCAGAAAACATGGAATAATCGTCTTCGTTCATACCAATAATATCATTAGATATCCTTAAATTTGATGCGTCATCATTTTGGTATATAAATACCATTTCTATATAGGTGATGCGATTGGGAATAAGGCCTCGGCAAATATTCCTTTTTTATTGGAGGAAAAAAAGATGAAGAAAAAAACCTTTGGGGGTAAATTAGCTAGGATAGAACAAGGGCCATTATGGACATTTAGCGATAATGAAAGTGGTGCATTTATAGCACCTGAGGCCGATTATTTATCAAGGTTATATTTCCCTTTGATGAATTCTGCCGGAATGAAGTCTTGGGTAAGCCCAGATTTAAAAGGAGATATTTGCTCCTCATTTAGTCATTATTTAAACCCTCCTCTAGTGACTGAGGATATTAGCAAAACCGTAGCTTCTAGAAATTGCTGGATTAGCTTAAAAGGTGAAAAACCTTGGTCTGCAACAGGAGTATCTGCTTGGCAAAAAGCCAACAAATGGACGCTAAATCCTGATGAATCCGAAGTAAATGCTCAACCTGGTTTATTTGCAGTAACACGAAGAAATAAAGTGCTCAAATTGGCCTGTACCTTGAAGGTATTTATTCCTTCTACAGACGACAAAGTAGAGCTCATACATATTGAAGTAGAGAATAATGATACGGTAGCCAAAACTTTTGATCTTACTTATTCCCTTCCACTCTTTGGCCGACATGCCGATAATGTTCGCGATCATCGACAAGTAACCACCATGTTTCAAAGAATCTTTCAAGAGGAGCATGGAACAAGAATTAAAGCAAATATAGTCCACGATGAAAATGGACATTCCCCAAATCATACCAGTTATATGGTTTTAGGTGCCGATGCGGAAGGTAATAAACCCAATCATATTTGGCTGAAGATGAGCGATTTTATAGGGGAGGGTGGAAGCTTGGATAACCCTGAGGCCGTTTTCAAAAAGCTAAATGCACCATCTTATGAACTTGGAGATGTGGATGGTTTTGAAGCTATTGGTGCATTTCGCTTTTCTGATATTGAAATCAAACCCAATAAAAAAACTAGCTTTATCATCATCCAAGGAATCAGTGATGACGATAAAATATCACAGAAGTGGATATCCAAATATGGCGATGAGGAAAAGATAAATCAGGCCATAGAGGAGACTAAATCTTATTGGCTGAAATATACCAATAGAATTCGTTTCTCGACAGCCGATTCTAATTTCGACAATTGGGCCAAATGGGTCATCTATCAAGTAAAAGCAAATCAAGAATTAGGAAATTCATTTTTGCCAGACTTTAGCTATGGCAGAGGAGGTAGAGGCTGGCGAGACCTTTGGCAAGATTTACTTTCTGTTTTATTAGTAGATCCTATTAGTGCTAAAAATGAAATTATAAACAATTTCAAAGGTATTAGAATGGATGGCTCCAATGCCACTATTATAGGCTCTGAGCCTGGAGAGTTTATTGCAGATAGAAATGATGTTGCCCGCTCCTGGAGCGATCATGGAGCATGGCCTGTATTTGTAGTCAACTTTTATATGCACCAAACTGGTGACTTCGATTTATTATTGAGAGACCTCTGTTATTGGAAAGACCAATATATCTATCGAAGCAAAGGAATAGATGCACAATGGGATATTTCCCAAGGCAATCAGCAATTAAATGCAGAGCAGGAAGTATATAATGGAAGCGTTCTTGAGCATTTATTACTCCAGCAACTTTCTGGATTCTATTCTGTGGGAGAACATAATATATTGCAATTGGAAGGCGCCGATTGGAACGATACTTATGATATGGCTCGAGAGAGAGGCGAAACGGTTGGTTTTCATGCATTTTATGGAAACAATTTACGCTTAATGGCTCAATGGCTCACCCTCCTTGAAGAAAAAGGAATTTCAGAAGTAAAATTAGCCAAAGAAATACTCCCATTGCTTGATACTTTAGCAGATCAAGAAAGCCTCGATTATCGACAGATAAAAGATAAAGAACGTTGTGTTTATAAATATTTCTCCGCTGTAGAACATCAAATTAGTGGAAAAAAAGTAAGCATTAGTGTTATAAGTCTTAGAGAAGATTTGGAAGCCAAATCGGCTCATATATTTGCTCACATTCAAGATAAAGAATGGAAGCAATATGCTGATAATGCTGGTTTTTATAATGGACATTATGATAATATCGGTCAAGCTATTGATGGTGTGAAAAAGGACAAAACTCAAATTGACTTAACCACACAAGCCCTGGCTATCATGAATAATGCAGCTTCAGACGAGCGCGTCCCTTTAATACTAAATGCGGTTCAAGAATTACTGAAAGATAAAGGAAAAAAAGGACTCAGAATCTGTAGACCATTTAAAGAATTAGATTTAAATGTAGGCCGTATTTCAGGTTTTGCCTATGGGCATAAAGAGCATGGTAGCAAATGGATGCAGCAAAATATTATGCTAGCCTATGGTTTATATGAGCGTGGATTCTCCAAAAAAGCCAATCAAGTTTTAGATGATGTATTTCATTTATCCACCAATTCTCGACATTCAAAAATATTCCCTGGTATTCCATCTTGTTTCGAGCCAGAAGATAGAGGATCTTATGCCTGGCTAACTGGTTCTTCGGCATGGATGATGTTGAGTCTGACGAGCCAAATGTTTGGAGTAAGAGGTTTAAAAGGAGATTTACTTCTGGAACCCAAATTGGTGCCTTCGCAATTCGATGAAAAAGGGGAAGCTTCCATTGAACTCTATTTTCAGGATAAAAGGTTATTGGTAACTTACGTATTCAAGCCTCTTAATAAAATGTCGGAATATGTAATTGGAGTCATCAGTATCAACGATATTCCAATGGTATCTACCAGTCAGAAGTTGAGCAAATATTTAGTCTCTAGGAAAAATATGGACAAGTATTGCGATAGAGAAGTGAATCATATTAAAGTATTTTTACAAAGGAAATAAAATAAAGCCTTATGGGGAAAATTGTAGTTATAGGTAGTATAAATACAGATATGGTAGCATGTGCACCAAATCTTCCGGTACCAGGAGAGAGCAGATTAGCAACTAGTTTTAATATTCACTTTGGTGGAAAAGGGGCAAATCAAGCCGTTGCTGCAGCTAGAGCAGGAGGAAAGGTGAGTTTAATAGCTAAAGTTGGTCATGATGATTTTGGAAGAGAGGCCATTGAGAATTATAAAAAGGACCAAATTTCTACAGACTATATTTTTGTTGATGAAAAAGAACCTTCTGGAGTGGCTTTGATTATGGTGGGTGATGTAAGCGGACAGAACTCTATTATGGTAGCACCAGGTGCCAATCACAAACTCTCCATAGAAGATATTAAAAAGGCTGAAGATGTGATTGCCAAAGCCGATGTGGTTTTGGTTCAACTTGAAATCCCCATGGAAACAGTATTGTTTTCCTTACAAATGGCTAAAAAACATGGTGTAACTACCATTTTAAACCCAGGGCCTGCTAAGTATTTAAACGAAGAAATCTGGGCGAATGTAGATTATATTACTCCTAATGAATCTGAAACACATTTTTTGGTAGGTGTAAACCCAAAAACAGATGCTACTATAAAAAAAGCTTCCACCATGCTTCTCGAAAAAGTGAATAAAGGAGTCATCCTTACTTTGGGTCAAAGAGGAGCTTATTATAGTTCTAAGGAAGGTAAATCTATTTTGGTTCCAAGTATTCGCGTATCTGCAGTAGACTCCACCGCTGCAGGAGATGTTTTTAATGGCTATTTAGCCCAAGGAATATCAGAAGGTTTATGGGTAAGAAACTCCATTATTATAGCCAATAAAGCAGCTACGATTTCTGTAACCAGAAAAGGGGCACAATCCTCTATTCCTTATAAGGAAGAGCTTAAATAATTTTCCAATAAGAAGAAGTGTTTTTTAAACCTATCATATTCAATACTTAGGATTTGATTATTTTGTATCTTTTGGCTCATAAACCATAGCCCTTAATTTAAATATTAGATGAAAAAGAGAATCATCTATCCCATTATTCTTTTGGTGTATTTCGTACTATTAGTGATTTTAGTCATAGTAGAAAGCGATAAAGAAGCCTCTTCCATTAAAAATATTTGGAATGCTATCTGCTACCTTCTGGTTACTATTTCTACTATCGGTTATGGTGATGTTACCCCATTACACCTATTGGAAAAAATATAGGTGTCACCTTTGTTTTAAGTAGTTTGGCAATTATGGCTTTTTTTATTAGTAAATTAACTAATAACCTCAGTATGACATTGTATTAGGCTACATTTTCAGATAATTAGCTCATATATGACACGAATTTATGAAGAGTTATCGGGATAACTCAATGAAATTTGGGGAAATAGAGGGGCTAATTATCGAAATCCACTAGTAGAAAAGGCAATAATACAACATCTTTTACTTAATATTACTTTGATATAAACCGCTATAACTGCATGATTATTAATATAAACCTAATGCATAATTGGCTTTCTGTGGCAATTATTTAATAATCGAACTCAGAATGAAATTGCAGCCAAATTAGTGGCGAGTTATATTTTCGAACCAGAAGTAACCATACTTACTGAGGATATTATGTCCTCCGATACAGGAAAATATGATTTTGATATTATGGAGTTTAAAATTATAGAAGGAAACGACTATATAGGCAAAGACTATAATTGGATTTTCTATGATTTACAACAAAAATACCATTGTGTTTTACTTGGAGTATTTCACAGAGGAGTATTGTTTAAAAACCCTGCTCATGAATTAATAATAGAGAACGGAGATTATCTGCTTTTAATCGCTAATGTTGATTCTAAAGAAAAACTCAAGTCTATTTTCCAAATAGAACAAGGTAGCTTTTAGCTGTCATGAATCAATCAGTTCTAGAGTTTTTCTAGAAATTTAATATAGCTTTTGCTTTCTTTTATTTCTTCCAATTGTAGTTGAATAAGAGATTGATATACTTCCTCAGTTTGTAGTAATTCCTCTTTAGTGAATCGAGTGTTTTTAGACCTTAAACTAGGAAAGCCTTTCTTTTTCAAATATTTAGTCTTGGCTTTTATATGTATCACTTTATCTGGAGTAAAGACTTGTACATCCATTTGTAGATAAACTCTGATAAAGGCTTGATTATTTCCCTGAATAAAACCAATTCTTCCCATTTCCACAGTAATATTTTCTTGCTGATAAGGATCCAAAAGCGCAGATTGAAGCAAAATAAAACCATCTAAACCCCATTCTTGTTTCAGCTCGTCCAACCATTTTTTTCTAAAAACCTTTTTCTCTTTTCTGGATAATTTCGACTCCTCCAATAAATAGTTTTGATAGATAGTCTCCTCTAATCTAACAAGAACAAAGTCAGAATTCCCTAAAACACGATGGGTAATATCATCTGCAAAGTTTTGCAATTCAAAAGGCATAGAATAGATATTCGAGAAATTCTGAAAAGAAGATAATCCCAAATATTGATGCTTCATCACTGAATCCATTTCCAAAATATAGCCTATTTTTTTTTGTGCTTGAATGGCAGTAATAGAAACCAGAATCCCGATGATTATGAAGAAAGTCTTGAAGTTCATTTTTGGTGTTTTATAGAGCAAAGATAAGAATATCCTTCTGAGGTGTTTCTTTGGTTCTTCCATACAAGTTGTTTATGCAAACAAGAATAGCTTAAAACTACAAACTATTTAGGTATCAGGTTTAAAAAGGGTGCATTCTTTATGGAATTAAGCACTGAGGTTGAAACTCAGATTGTAAAAATTGTAATTGACAAATCATTATTAATCACCAGTTTAAACATTATTCTAGGCCTAGAATATAATCAATATAAAAAATGGTGAAATGTAATATTCTTCTTTTTTATGGCCTGTGTTATAGATCTTCTTTCTGAATTGTTTAAAAACTAATATCAGGTATTATTAGTTTTTAAATGAGATACCATTATTTCTGATTAAGACCATTATATAATCGAGAAGTATGCGGATGCATTCAATCGCTTATCAAAACCTATTTTTTTAATTAGTATACTTTAATTGCTATTTAAAAATGATATATAGGATTCTTAAACCCAAGCCAATCGCTATTCATATCATCATATATAGAGACAATAATTTTGATTTGGATTGATGCTGGGCGATAAAACCATCCATCACTTCTATGTTTTTATTAAACTGAAGGGCAGATTCAAAATCTCGGATTTTTGCAAAAATAACATTCTGGCTCTCGTTCAACTGATTCAAATTTTTGGCCAGCTCTCCATCCAAATTGGCACAATCGCTCATAAGCAGAACCTTTAGAGAATCCATATAAGTCAATTGATGTTGTAAGTGGATGATTTCCTCAGAGCAAACTCACACTTTTATATCAAGCACCTTTAGTAAGTAGTCTTCATTCCATCCGGCCTTAAGCCTTTTCCCAGCTATCCCTTGCTTTTCTGATTTTTCATTTTTCAATAAATTCAATGCTATTTTGAGAAGTACAGAATAGTTTTGAGCAGCGTTTTTATTTCTTTTTCGTGATGCATCTTCTGAGAATGCTACATCTAAAGTCCAGTGTAATTTATTCTCAACTCCCCAATGCGAACGGATATAATTCTGATAGTTTTTAGCTACATCATTTTTACTGGTAATATAATAACGGATTGCTTTCTCTGTTTGTTTGTCGCTAATTTTAAACTCTCTAATTGACTCTAATTTAACTATCTGAGTTAATTTATTCCATTTGTTATCTTCGTTTTCTATAAATTTAAAATCTGTGATTACACTGCATTTCCTTGTTTCAATTCTGCCATGGCCTATGTCAATATTCTCATGGGTTTCTATTTGTTTTGCGAAACGAAACTCATCTTTTATTTGCTCTAATAATTGTTCTTGATTTCCTTTAACAGCTAAAATATAGTCTGCTTCACTTTCTTTAATTTTATCGGCGATATCAGTTTGAGTTCCCATGGCATCAATAGTGATAATATTGCCTGAAATA
>NZ_JABKBZ010000073.1:0-24585 GCF_013166635.1 Lentimicrobium sp. S6
CCTTTAACGCAAAATTAAAGCATTTTAGGTCTGAATTCAGAGGTGTCAGAGATGTCAAATTTTTCCTTTTTCGATTGACAAATATTTTTGCGTAAAAATCAATTCCCCCAGAATTTCAACTTGACCCTTTTTTACATGTTGAGCATTTACTAAAAAAACTTCAAATCCATAATCTAGTAGCACTGTATAAAGATGGTACCAGTAGATTCCTGTTGATTCCATTGCAATAGTGTCTACTTTACATTTCTTTAACCAATTTGCTAGTAAGTGGATGTCTTTGATAAAGGTTCCAAATGTCCGAACATTGTTTTCTTCTCGTTCTTCTGGGACTGTTACTACATATTCTTTTACAGAAATGTCGATCCCGGCAGCATTTAAATTATATATCTTTGCCATAATGAATTATTTATGGATGGGATTAATCAGCACGTTTAAGTATTCGATATTCTACTATAAGGGGTCTCAACGCCACCATTAAACAATCTATAAGCGTGCATGCCTAAACTGAGTTATGGGCTTAATAGCACCATTGGTTAACAAGGTCTGGTAATTCCATCCTGTTTTCTACAAAGTTACCAGTTATTTTATGTAAAAAATACGGCTTTATAGCCGTCTAATGGACTGAGTTCGACATTAAATATCATCACAGTTTCAAATAATTAGCTCATATACGACTAAATATTTTGAAGGTTTATTGGGATAAATCAATAAAATTTTAGGAAGTAGATGTGCTAATTATTGAAATCCTATACAGGAAAAGTCAATAATACATCTGCCGATAGCCATCGGCATTAACTAAAAACCATTTGATATAACCCGCTATAACTTCATACTTTTCAGATTAAAATCTAATGCATTATTGGCTTTCTGTGGCAATTATTTAATAATCGAAGTTATTAGATATTTCCTTGGTTCTATATATAATTTTAAATGATATCTTATTTTGAATATTAATAAATTAAAGGATACTTTTCTCCATTCCACTAAACTCTTTTAAGCTGAATAAGTTTAAATGAATGAAGCATTTTCATAACCACATAGGTGGGATCTATTTCATGCCATCTCACTCCACCAAAGTTGGGTTTACCACTATTTCTGTGATGATTATTATGATAAGATTCCCCCATCATTAGAAAATCTATAGGGAGGAGGTTTTTAGAGGTATCATTCACCTTGAAATTTACATAGCCATAGATATGAGCAAACCAGTTGATAATAGCACCGTGAATGGGTGCCATGAGAAAGGCGAGTGGCAGGAGCAGCCATTGCCACCATGCGGTGACAAAAAACAAGAAAAATAGAAAGTATAAAGCACCCCATAAAATTCTAGACAGCATGGAACTGGCAAAGTGATCGAAGGATTTCCATTGCGGAACATTAATTAAAAATTTCTCTTCCACATAAACATCTTTATTATTGATATCTTGATAATTGTCCTTAGTTCGCAACATCATCTTCATCAAGTTTTTGTCGTATTTAGGAGAGTGTGGATCATTCTCAGTATCGGCATAGGCATGGTGCATACGGTGCATAATTCCATAACCATAGGCACTCAAATAGCTGGAGCCCTGAAATATCCAAGTCAGCACAAAACTTACCTTCTCTGCCCTCCTCGACATGGTGAAAGTTTGATGCGCAGCATAACGATGAAGGAAAAAGGTTTGGAAAAACAATCCTCCATACCATAATACAATGAAGAACAATAAAACTGCCATTTCGAGAAAATATATTTTATATGCAAAGATGTAGGTATTAAATATGAATAGCAATGAACCTAGGTTCAGGAATTCTTGTTATTTGCAAAAATAAATGATACCAATTCCTCACTATTTATAACTGTTCTGACATGAGAAAAAACAGTTGTAAAACAATTAATTAGCAGGGTTAATCATGTCATAGGGCGAGAAAATAGGGCGTGAAAATAAAAATATAAATCACTCTTTGATTTCCCAATTAAAATTCATAAATTTGAGTAACCTAATACCTAATAATGAATAAATTAAAGCATTCCATTTATATTGGACTAATGGTTGTGGTCACCATCAGTGTTTTAGCCATACTAATTTTTGAGGGATATGATTATTATCAAACAGCCTTAGAATCCAGGTTTTATCATGCGGATCATGATTCACTAAAGTCTAGCGGTATTTTGGGCCATGGATACGGAATTATAGGCTCTTTTCTAATGCTTTTTGGAGTTGGTTCCTATATGTTGAGAAAAAGAATAAAGATTTTCTCAAAGACCGGACAGATTAAGTATTGGCTTGAATTTCATATTTTTCTATGTACCGTAGGGCCCATTCTTGTTTTGTTTCATACGGCCATGAAATTTGGTGGCATCGTTTCTATAAGCTTTTGGAGTATGGTTGCCGTATTTGTGAGCGGAATCATTGGGAGGTTTATCTATGTGCAAATACCTAGAACAATTGAGGGTAGAGAATTATCATTAGCCGAACTTCAAAGCTCAAAACTGGATGCTACCGAAATTTTAAAATCACAAATTGAGTTTAGTGAAAGCTTTTTACAGCTGATATCAGGTGCTATTGATGCTACTCATGATCACAATAAAGAAACCTTATCTTTTGAATACTTTGCCAAATCAAAACGAGATAAAAACAACATTAAAAAAATTAAGGAGGGCTTAAAACTTTATGAATTAAATAAAGCCCAAAAAGCCACCATTCTGGATAAGGTAAAAAATGAAATTAGAATAAATAGGAGAATTGATCGTTTAAATTATATGAAAAATCTATTTCGATACTGGCATGTTGCGCATTTACCCTTTGCCGTTATTATGTTAGTCATCATGATTATACATGTGATAGTCACCCTTTTATTTGGATATAAATGGATTTTTTAAATGGAAAAATTAATTGAGGAAGTCATTATTTATTTGATCGTATTTGTGATCATTGCACTGTCGGTGTATCTCTATGTGAGAAAGCAATTGCGAAATTCAAAAATGGTTGAAGAGAAAATCAAACAAGCCAAATTAGATGGGCTTTTTGAACCCGTTTCACTTCATCCAGTTATTGATGCCAATGAATGTATTAATACAGGAGCTTGTATCATAGCCTGTCCTGAGAAAGATATTCTGGGTATAGTAAATGGGAAAGCTAGAACCATTAATGCATCCAGTTGTATTGGTCATGGGGCTTGTTTTCATGCCTGTCCAACAGAGGCTATTTCTCTTTGTATTGGAACAGAAAAAAGAGGAGTAGAATTACCACATGTGAATGAAGAATTTGAAACTAATATACCAGGCATATATATCGCTGGCGAGTTAGGTGGGATGGGATTGATTAGAAATGCAGTAGAACAAGGAAAACAAGCAGTAGATAATATAGCGAAGAACTTTTCCGGAAAACATGAGGCTGAATTTGATCTTTTGATAGTAGGCGCAGGACCTGCCGGAATCTCAGCAAGTTTAAATGCTAAAAAGCATCAGTTGAAATCAATGACAGTGGAGCAAGATTCCCTTGGAGGAACGGTCTTTACTTTTCCTCGAAGTAAAATTGTAATGACCAATCCTATGGATCTCCCATTATTTGGGAAGGTTAAACTCAACGAAACCAATAAAGCTAAACTATTAGATGTGTGGCTAAGTGCCTTGAACAAGAACGATATAAAAATACAAGAACACACTAAAGTAGAATCAATAAAACAAGTTAATGGTCATTTTATAATTGATTTAAATACACAAAAACAAGTTTCAGCAAAACATGTTCTTTTAAGCATAGGCCGCAGGGGAACACCAAGAAAATTGAATATTCAAGGCGAAGAACTTCCAAAAGTGGCTTATCGCCTACTTGAACCTGAAGATATAAAGCAAAAGAAAATATTAGTAGTTGGAGGAGGTGATTCAGCAGTTGAATCAGCCATGTTATTGGCTCATGATAATGAAGTGATATTGTCGTATCGAAAAGATAAGTTTCAAAGAATTAAAGCCAAGAACAGGGAGCGTATTACGAAACTCCTTGCTGAGGAAAAGATACAAATGCTTTATCAGTCGAACCTGAAGAAAATTGAAAGTGACAAAGTGCTGATCAATCTAGAAAGCGGCGAAGATATGGAGTTTGATAATGACTTGGTTTACATATTTGCTGGAGGAGAATTGCCCTCTCAGTTTTTGCAAAATATAGGTTTGAAAATCACTAAAAAACATGGTGAAGCTATTTTAAAACATTAAGAATGGGTACTTGTAAAGAGCATAGATACAAATATTTTATAGCTATTTTGATGATTTTTATCATCACTATTGTGAATAGCTTTGCCCAACTTTCACCTGGCGATTTAGCTTTACCGCATTCACATTTGGAAGGATTATCTAATTGTACAGAATGCCATACGCTTGGTGAAAAAATAAGTGATGGTAAATGTTTGGCTTGTCATACTCATTTAGACCAAAGAATAAAACAAGATAAAGGATATCACGCTTCTGCTGAAGTGAAAAACAAAGCTTGTGTTTCCTGTCATAGCGATCATCATGGGCTTAAGTTTGATATGATTAATTTTGATAAAACGAGTTTTAATCATGATCTAACCGGTTATTTATTGGAAGGCAAACATGGGAAGGTTGAGTGTAAAGAATGTCATAAAGCAGATTTCGTTTCGAATACAGAATTAAGAAATAAAAAAAGAACTTTCTTGGGACTTCAAACATCTTGCCTATCCTGTCATGACGATTATCACCAAAAAACGTTATCAAACGATTGTAGCAATTGTCATGATTTCACCGCATTTAAGCCAGCAAGTCATTTTGATCATCAAAACACTAAATATCCATTAAAAGGAAAACATTCGGAAGTCAGCTGTAAAGAATGTCATAAGATAAGTTTAGAGGATAATATTAAATTTCAAAAGTTCACGGGCTTGAATTATCAAAAATGCACCGATTGTCATTTGGATATTCATGAAAATAAGTTTGGGCAAAACTGTACAGAATGCCACAGTGAAACCTCTTTTTTCGTCATTAAGAATAAAAGTAAATTTGATCATAATAGTACCGATTATCCATTGGAAGGGGCTCATCAAACCGTAAAATGTGAAAAGTGTCATCCTGGGAAATTAACCACTCCAGTAAAGCACAATTATTGCACTGATTGTCATCAAGATTATCACACTGGCGATTTTAAAGATATGATCCCAAAAAGCGATTGTAAAGATTGTCACACCGTACAGCGTTTTAGCGGAAGCCTTTATACTCTTACTGATCATCAAGATTCGGATTTTCCGCTCAAAGGGGCTCATCAAGCAACTCCTTGTTTTATTTGTCATCAAAAAAATGACAAATGGGTTTTCAGTGATTTGGGTAAAAAGTGCTCCAATTGTCATGAAGATATTCATGCTGAGTTTATGGATCAGAAATATTATCCCGATCAAACTTGTGAATCTTGTCATTCTGAGCTTAGATGGGACGAAATAAAATTCGATCACGATAAAACAGATTTCGAGCTGCAAGGAGCACACCAGTCCGCCAGTTGCAGAAGTTGCCACTTTCATGAAAGCGAAGAGGGTAAATCGATACAAAAGTTTAATAAACTGGGAACTTTATGTACAGAATGTCATCAGGACATACATCAAAATCAGTTTGCTGATAGCTATAATACTTGTTCCGCTTGTCATAATACGAACAAATGGAAACCTAATGATTTTAATCATGATAGCACTCGTTTCTCTCTAGATGGGAAACATATCAATTTAGAGTGTAAAGAATGTCATGAAACGAAATATGTTGATAATATTGGATATACTTATTTTAAAACGGAAAGAATTAAATGCGAGGATTGCCATTAATACTAGTATTTATTTATCTATTTCTAAATTTTCAAATAGATAAGAAAGAGATAGACTCACCACATGGTGAGGAGCTATCGATAAACTGTGAGGAGTGTCATAATACCAACTCCTGGAAAATTGATATGACTACTTTTAAATTTGACCATAACCAAAGAACAAATTTTACTTTGGAAGGTATGCATACTGATGTGAGCTGTGCAAAATGTCATAGCGACCTTGTTTTTCAGAATGGAAAGACCTCTTGTTATGAATGTCATGCAGATATCCATGAGCAAACGGTAGGATTTGAATGCGAAAGGTGTCATACAAATAATAGCTGGTTGGTTGAAAATATGACAGAGATTCATCAACTGAGCAGATTTCCTTTATTGGGAGCCCATAATACGGCGGATTGTTATGAGTGTCATACTACCGCATCCAGTTTAAGATTTGATCCATTAGATACAGAATGTTTTTCCTGCCACAGAGAAGATTATTATGCAACAACTTCTCCAAGTCATGTAGAAGCAAACTATTCAACAGATTGCACCCAATGTCATCAGATGAATGCTTTTAGCTGGACAGGTACTGATATCAACCATTCCTTTTTCCCGCTTACTTTGGGTCATAATGTTTCTGATTGCGCTAGCTGCCATACTGATCCAAACAATTATGGTAACATCTCTTCTGATTGTTTTTCATGTCATGAGAATGACTATAATGCCTCCACATCACCCAACCACAGTGGCTTAGGATTTTCAACGGATTGTATTTTATGTCATACCACAAATCCAGGGTGGGAACCTGCAGATTACACGCAACACGATCAAGTTTTCCCTATTTATTCAGGGGAGCATGCTGGAGAATGGAACTCATGTATAGAATGCCACCCGGTTGCAAATAATTATAGTGTTTTTACTTGTACCGGTTGTCATGAGCATAATCAAAGTGAAATGGATGATGAACATAGTGGAATTAGTGGATATGTATATCAAGATAATGCTTGTTTAACTTGTCACCCAACGGGTTCGGAAGATGGAGCTTTTGATCATAACAAAACTGGTTTTCCTTTAACTCTTGGACATGATGTTGATGAATGCGCTAGCTGCCATACCGATCAAAATGATTATGGAAATATATCCACAGAATGCTTGGCTTGCCATGAGAACGACTATAATAGCTCCACCTCTCCAAATCATGTGGAAACAGGATTCTCGACGGATTGTATTTTATGTCATACCACAAATCCTGATTGGGAACCCGCAGATTATTCTCAACATGATCAAATATTTCCTATATATTCCGGTGAACATGCTAGTGAATGGAATACTTGTTTAGAGTGCCACCCAATAGCCAGTGACTACGGAGTTTTCACCTGTACCACCTGTCACGACCATAACCAAAGTGATATGGATAATGAACATAATGGAATTAATGGATATGTATATGAAGACAATGCTTGTTTGGCTTGTCATCCTACGGGTTCAGAGGAAGGAGCATTTGATCACAACAATACCGGTTTCCCCTTAACTCTTGGACATGATGTTAACGAATGCGCTAGCTGCCATACTGATCAAAATGATTATGGAAATATATCCTCAGAATGCTTAGCTTGTCATGAGAACGACTATAATAACTCCACCTCACCAAATCATGTGGGAGTAGGGTTTTCAACGGATTGTATATTATGTCATACCACAAATCCAGACTGGGAACCCGCAGATTATTCCCAGCATGATCAAATATTCCCCATCTACACTGGCGAGCATGCTAGCGAGTGGAACACTTGTCTGGAGTGCCATCCTATATCTAATGACTATGGTATTTTCACCTGTACCACCTGTCACGACCATAACCAAAGTGATATGGATGATGAACATAATGGAATTAATGGATATGTATATGAAGACAATGCTTGTTTAGCTTGTCATCCTACAGGTAGTTCGGAAGGTTCGTTTAATCATAGTGAAACTGCTTTCCCACTTACTGGAGAGCATATAGAGGCGGAATGCTCCTCATGTCATGCAAATGGTTATGTGGGCACACCAACGGTTTGTTTTGAGTGTCATAATTCCGATTTTTCTGCGAGTATAAACCCAAATCATATATCATTAAATTTGAATACAACATGCGAAGATTGTCATACTACCGAAGCTGATTGGGAACCAGCAAGGTTTGATGTACATAATAATTATTACCCTCTGAACGGAGCTCATCAAAGCATATCGAATGAATGCGCCACTTGTCATAATGGGGATTATAATTCTACTCCAAACACATGTTACCTCTGTCATACAGAAGAATATAATCAAACCAACGATCCTCCTCATGCTTCGGCTCAGTTTTCAACCGATTGTATGGAATGCCATACTGAATCAGCATGGGAGCCCTCTACTTTCAACCATGATGCTCAATACTTTCCCATATATAGTGGTAAACATAACGATGAGTGGAATACTTGTACTGAATGTCATACAAACCCTGCCAGTTATGCTTCTTTCAGTTGTATAGATTGTCACGAGCATAGTCAATCTGAAATGAATGGGGAACATGATGGGGTATCAGGTTATGTTTGGCAGAGTGATGCTTGTTTTAATTGTCACCCTAATGGGGAAGAAGATAAAATGCACCATCAAATAAAAATCAACAGATAATATGGAAAGAAGAATCATCATATTATTATCTATTCTCTCCATGCACTTTTATGTGATTGGCCAATCTGAAAATAATGTTTCAGGTAGGGTTTCATATATTACCTCACAAAATATTTATTTAAAATTTGAATCTACTGATGGTTTAAAGCCAAACGATACTATTTATATGTATCAGAATGGCAAAGCATTACCAATTCTAATGGTATCACAAACATCAAGTATTTCAGCAGTTTGCTTGAAGATTAATGAAGTTTCTTTGTCCAAAGATCAAGAAGTATTTTTTCTAAAGCAGAAAGATTTAAAAATAGAAGAAGCATCATCCACGACAATCATTTCGACTGATGAAACCCTTAAAACGGAAGGGGCGATAAATACTTTGCCAACAAAAGAAAAGGAAACTCAAGAGTTAGAGACTGAAGTATCCGGTAAGTTATCGGTTTCTTCTTATTCTAATTTTTCATCTGAAAGACCATTAAATCAGCGTTTCAGATATACGGCGGCAGTAAATGTAGATCATATTTCAAAATCAAATTTCTCTTTTGAATCCTATCTGTCTTTTAATCATAGCAATCAAAATTGGGATCAAATAAAAGCAGATGTCTTTTATGGATTAAAAACTTATGCCTTTGCTTTAAAATATGAGAATGCCAAAGGCCTAAAGCTTTATGCAGGACGAAAGATGAACCCCAATTTATCAAGCATTGGAGCTATAGATGGTTTGCAATTTGAAAAGCAACTGGGCTCTTTTACTGTTGGTTCTTTTGTAGGTTCAAGACCCGATTATAGAAATTATAGTTTCAATTTAAACTTATTTCAGGCTGGCGTTTATGCGAGTCATCAATATAAAAATGCTGATAATGGCTTGATGAGAAATAATATTGCTGTTGTTGAGCAGAAGAATCATTGGAATACCGACAGACGGTTTCTTTATTTCCAGCATTATCAATCCCTAATTGAAAACCTAAGCATATTTGCCTCCATAGAATTAGATTTATATAAAAGGATTAATGGTGTTAGTAAAAATGATCTTCAGTTAACTAATTTGAATCTGCTGATACGTTATCGAATTTTAAAAAACTTATCGGTGTCTTTATCTTATAGCAGCAGAAATAATATTATATACTACGAAACATATAAAAGCTTTGTGGATCGTTTGCTAGAGCAAAGTACTATGAATGCCTATAGATTATCTGTTAATTATCGTCTGTTGAATAAAATTAGTATTGGTGTAAGAGGGTCATACCGCTCACAAAAAACTGATATTGAACCTAGTATTAATTTGAATGGATATGTATCCTATATCAACATTCCATTTATCAATGCCAGCTCAACAATTTCTGCAACACTATTGCAGACGGGCTATGTTTCAGGAAATATTTATAGTTTAAACTTCTCAAAAGAACTATATAAACGGGTTGTTTTTGCAAGTCTTAATTATCGTTATGTAAATTACACCTATACATTTTCTGATATGAAAACAACACAGCATATTCCTGAAATTAGATTGAACTGGAGAATTATAAAGGATCTGAGAGCATCGGTGGCTTTTGAAAGTATTTTTGAAGAGAAATATCGATATCAGCGATTATATTTTAATTTAACCAAACGATTTTAAGAAATACTGAATCTTCAGGTGGCCAAATAAAATAAGTCGGAAGCCTTTAGATTCTGCTACGAAACTGCTTAGTAAATAATTCTGATAGATTATTCTTGTTTTGCAGAAAGCAAGAAAAACTAAAGTGATTTCTTCCGAATACGACTCAAAGCCTGGGGAGTAATTCCAATATAGGAAGCAATATATTTCAAGGGGATACTTTCGAAAAGCTCTGGCCGTTTATGAAATAGATTGAGATATCGCTCTTCGGCAGATTCATTGAGTAGAGATTGTTCTCTATTTGATTTAATTAGGAAAAGTCGCTCTGCCATGAGTCTACCAATGAGGTTTCCAATTTCTGTTTTCTGATACACTTTCTGCAAATCATCGTAAGAAATACTCCAAACAATGCAATCGCTTAATGTTTCCAATTGGTATTGTGAGGCTTGTCGGCTTAAAAAGGAATCATAAGCACTGATAAACTCATATTTAAAACTAAACCCGAAGGTGATTTCTTTTTCAGGATCTTCTTTGGGAATGAATACCCTTATGATTCCTTCTTCAATAAAGGAGATGTGGTTTTCTACTTGTCCGGCCTTTAATATCAACTGTTTTTTTGAGAATTCTTGCTGAAACAGACAAGAGGAAAACAAGTCCCAATCTGCATCGGAAACCTTGGCTATCTGCTCTATATATATTCTGAATCTGTGCATGGTCTAAGGCTTTGAGTTGATACAAAACTAAGGATAATTTATTCAATTTTTTATGGTTTAATGAGTAAATAAAGTAATGATACAATGATAGAATAGTTTGCTACTTCTCTCATTTAATCATTTTTCCTTCAATCCTTTCTTCAATAAATGCAATAATGCTTTAATGATATAATAGTCAATTCCTTCTCCCATTCCCTCCATTCAATCATTCTTTCATTTTAGTATTGAACCTTTCTTCCTTCCAAACATCTGATAATAAACAAAAGCTGCAACACTACCCATAATTGAAAACAAAACCAATATCCAAAATACATGTTGATGGCCTTTTAGTCCAGGTGAACTATCGAGCAAATGGCCCATAATAGGACCCACAAAAATATCTGGAGCATATCCAATCAGAGAAACTAGCCCTACGGCCGTTCCAGTTAACATCACTGGGATATTTCCTTTTTCCATGACTGCAAAATATAAAGATCTGGCGGCATAAACTCCTGTTGACAATATTAAAATGGAGAGTATAAAGAGTAAAGTTACCGATGCTGTAATGAAACCAAGAGCTATGGCTAATGAAGCAATTAAAGTAAGTCCAAAACTAATAATTAGTAAAAATGTACTCTCTGTTTTATCTGCCAATAGGCCAATTATAGTTCCAATAATCATACGCATAAATAGCAAGAAGGTACCAATTTGAGCAGATTTCACATGATCGTAAAGCATCACTTCTTGGGCATAGAGAGAAATAATATCAGTGATTTTATAACCCACATAAGCACATAGAATAATCATCATTAATAACCAGACTGAAGGCAAAGCTAAAACTTCTTTAATCTGGGAAACTTGGATTTTTTCTATGCTTATTTCCTTTTCTATTTGACGATCGAGTTTCATGAAAAACCACACAAAAACACCAACTATTGTTACAATTATTGAAGAGTACATGATGACTTGTTTTAGAGCTTTTTTCGTTTCTTCAGCATCAGACATTTGAATATCATCACCCAAAAGCAAAGAAAAAATGAGCAGACCTAAAGCGCCAAATAAGGCGCCCACCAAGCCTCTACCGCCATCTAAAAACCCAAAGGCTTTTCCCTGTGAGGTAGCACCACCCCAAACTCGTGCGGCTTTTATCATAGGTGCCCAAAACAAGAATATGGTGGTAAAACCCCAATAACCATAGAGTATTTTTAATCCAGTATAGCCCGGAATTTGATAATAATAGACTCCTCCTAATGCTGTCATCCATAGTGCCACTGCAATTAGTTTTCGAGGAGGGTATTTATCTGCTAAGGGACCACCAAAAAAATAAGAGAAGAAAGCAATAACTCCCAAAATAGAGAAACAAAAGCCGAGTTCTAAATTACTTAAATGAAACACTTCGAGTACTGCAGGTCGGAATACTCTTACGATGATAAAGGGCACCACAAAAACAGACTCACCAGCCAAAATAAGTAATACGAGAAAATACCATGGCGGTCTTTTTTGCTTCATGAAAACATTAAGGTTTTGTTGTTTTCAAAGATATAGATTTATTTATTTAGAAAATGTAATGGTTAAGAATTGGATTTTTACCAAAGCTATTATGATATGTTTTTTAAATCGGTTGGAATTTCAATCTTAAAGATAGTTCCTGAGCCATCCTTACTTTCAACGAATAGATTTGCTTTGTGTATTTCGATAAGGTCATTTACGATGCTTAAGCCCAGTCCTGTTCCTTTCTCTTTTCTTAAGCCTTTACTGCTTTTGATAAATCTATCTTTTTTCTTTAAAGCAATTAAGGTTTCAGTTGGTATTCCAATTCCCGAGTCCATCACATTGATCTTAATGTAATTGGATTCTTTAGAAGTTGACATTATAATATTTCCACCTTCAGGAGTATATTTTATGGCATTTGACAATAAATTTTCCAAGATGATTTTAATAATATTAGGATCCAAAATGACCAGTTCTTCAATATTATTTTCCACTTCCAGATGGATATTGTATTGCTTGGTTTCAATCAGGTAAAAATCCTTTATTTCATTTAGTAATGTTGAGAGGGATACTGCTTCGGGCCTAAGCTCTATTTTTCCACTTTGTGATAAAGACCATTGTAATAGGTTGGTTAATTGTTTATAGCCTTCATAAGAAGCTTTATGGATTAGTTTTGCATGGGCATGAGCGTCAGCATATTCATTTTCTTCTAGAGATGAAACTAAGATATCGCTAAAACCAATTAAAGTATTAAATGGATTTTTTAAATCATGTGAAATAACTGAGAAGAGTTTATCTTTTGTTTGATTCATCGCTTCCAGCCTTAAGTTCATCTTTTTGTTCGTCCGATACTGCCAAAGTATAACTAGCATAATTAAAACCATGACCACTATGATCAAAAGCAATGCGCTTTTTTCTTTCTCATCATATTCAAGTTCTTGCTCCGAAATCAACAATTCTTGTTGAATTCTAAAATTTCGTTCCAATTCATTAACAATTTCAAATTGTTGGGCGTCTAATATAGAATCATATTGACTGATAAATAAATCAAAACTAAGTTTTATGTTTTCGGAATCATCGAGTATTTTATAAAATTCTAATACGGAATGATGGGCATTTATAATCTGAGTATTTATCCCTAATTTATTGGCCACTTTTGTGGCTTCGTCCAGCAGTTCTAAACCCTTTTCTTTATCATTTAATTGAGCATATACTAAGGCCATTCCAATATAATTATCGAAATAACCATATTCATGATTTCTTTCTTTATTCCAATCGAGGGCTTTTGAATAATAAAGTAATGCCTGATTATAATCTGATAGTTTATAATAGATATTTGCCAATCCGTTTAAGCTCCAAGACGCATATCTGAAATCATCTGACTCATAACTGTATGCAATAGACCTTTGATAGAAGTCTTTCGCGGATTCTAAATCGCCTGATTCCTCCAGTGTTTTGGCACGATTAAAAGCCACAAATCCCATCCTATTTGTGGTGTTTATTGATTTTCTAATTTGAACAGCCTGATTGAAATAATCTAAGGATTTTTCATAGTTTTTCTTTGCTCTGTATACTTCTGCGAGATTAATTAAAGCAAAGGCAATACCATCATCTTTTTTTAAACCCTTGAATATTTTGTAGGATAATTCTCCGTATTGCAAAGCCAAGGGGATATTACCATTTAACAGAAATACATCACCTAAGTTATTATAAGCATAAGCCAACTGAACAGAATCCTTAGTCAAGATACTGATTTTCATTGCTTTTTGAAAATAGGGAATCGCCTCGCTGTAATGATATAAATAATGCAAATAAACAACCCCAACAAAATTGTTGGCTTTAGCTTGCTTTTCGGGAAAATGATATTTTTCTGCTAACTCGATGGCATCTAAACCTAATTGAAGTGCTGAATCACTGTGACTTTCTCTTATTTCCCAACACCGGTTTGCGAGTTCATCTATATAGTCTGGGATTTGAATATTTTGTGGAACCTCAATTTGTCTTTGATCTGTATCTTGTCCAAAAGTAATGGAAGAGAATAGGATAAGAAACAATACTAAGAGTATATATCTGAAATTCATTTTTTAGGCCTTTGCGTCAATAAATAAGTATTATTCAATTACTAATTTACAAATAATATTTGGGAAAGCCCTTTTTTTAGATGATTTTCTAAAAACAAATGGCTTTTGATAATTTGTTGTCAAAAGCCATTCGTTTTTTTAATTTGCGTCGGTTGGTTTATAATGATTTTCTCTAGAGACCTCAATATTATTTTGCAGCAACTTCTCTAAAAACACGCATAAAATTACCTCCCCATATTTTACGAATATCCTCTTCAGAATAACCTCGTTTTACCAATTCCAAGGTGATGTTTCCCAGTTCCGATGCATCGGAACAATCGGCAAGACCGCCACCACCGTCAAAATCGGTTCCTATGCCTACATGGTCAATTCCTGCTACTTTTACAATGTGGTCAATATGGTCCACCGCATCGGAAACAGTGGCTAGATTTGGAGGGAATTCCACATCTAATTGATACCAGTCTCGTAATCCTACTTTGCGTTCTTCTTCGGTATAATTAGACCAATCAGAATGTTTTTTTCTAAATGCTTTTTTGCCTTCTATTCTTTCGGGGCTTTGTTCCAATTTCTTCACGTAATCGCTCAAAATACACATTTGAATCACTCCTCCGTTTTCAGCTAAAACTTTGAGCATATCATCTGTTAAATTTCGAGGATTGTCGCATAAAGCGCGGGCACATGAATGAGATGCAATCACAGGTTTAGAACTCAATTCTAAAACATCATAAAAAGCAGAATCAGAAGCATGGGATACATCAATCATAATTCCTAACTTATTCATTCGCTCAATAACCTCCTCGCCAAAGGTTGACAAGCCATTGTATTCAGGGCCAACCCTATCAGTTGAAGAATCAGAAATATCATTATTATGAGAATGAACGATGGTAATATATCGAGCTCCTAAATCGTAGAAATGATTGATATTATCTAGATTATTCCCGATGGGATATCCATTCTCTATGCCTAGATATATAGCTCGTTTACCTTTTTTCTCCAATTTATAACCTTGCTTAGGAGTAGTAGCTATTTCTGCTTTCTTCTTGTTTTTCTTTACTTTCTGATGAGTGGCCTCAAAAATCTGTTCTGCTTTCTCAAAAGCTTTTGCATGTCCCAAACTATCGCGTTCCCCTTGACCAATAAAAACAGCAAAGAAAACCGCATCTAGGCCACCTTTTTCCATGCGCGGAATATCAACTTTTCCTTCTCCTTTTCTACCATCGTGTTCTAAACCTATGTCAAAATCTCCTTTGAAGAATTTCAGAGGAGTGTCTGTATGTGAATCGATGGTAAATACTTTATTGTGGATTTCGGCTGCTTTTTGCTCTATGGTTTGACCGAAAGATAATAGGGAAAAAGCGGCCAGAAGTAAAGTGAATATCTTATGCATTTCTAGTATTTTAATGAATCACAAAAATAGTAAATAGTGTATATTAAAACTACTTCTGTATTTCACTATTTTCGCATCTCAAATATAATAGAGAATAATGGCTAAGAAACTAATAGAAATTACCAGAGGAGATGTTGTAGAAACCATTCACTATGGAGATGTGGTGGTGGTCAATTCTAAAGGCGATATTCAATATCATTATGGCGACCCTAATAAGTATACCTATTGGCGTTCTGCAGCCAAACCTATTCAGGCTTTTAATGTGATTTTGAGTGGTGCAGCCGACAAATATAAATTCACTAAAGCGGAAATAGCCATCATGTGTGCTTCTCACTATGGAGAGAAATTTCATATCAAAACTATCGAATCTATTCTATCGAAAATAGGTTTAACTGAGGAGGCCATATTAGGGGGAACAGTTACTTCATTAAGCACCAATTATGCACTTGAATTGGCGGCCAATCAAATTCAACTTAATCCTATGTATAGTGATTGTTCGGGCAAGCATGTGGGTAAATTGAGTATTTGCCAGCACAAAGGCTATCCCACTGAGAGTTATAAAGAACTCAATCATCCAGTTCAACAAGAAATACTAGAAGTGATAGCTGAAATGTGTGAGGTGGAAAAGGAAGACATCACCATTGGAATAGATGGTTGCTCGGTTCCTGTTCATGCCATGCCACTTAAAAATATGGCTTTGGCTTATGCTCGTTTGGCTAATCCAACTCATCTAAACCCGCCATACAAAGAAGCTTCGGAGCGGATATTTACTGCCATGTGTGCGCATCCAGAAATGGTTTCTGGCACCAATGGCTTTTGTAGCGAATTAATAGCTGCGAGCAACGGAAAGTTAGTGGGCAAGGTGGGTGCCGAAGGAGTTTATTGTGTAGGAATAAAGGACAAAGACATTGGTTTTGCTATTAAAATGGAATCTGGGAACATGGCAGTTTTAGCACCTGTTGTTCTTCAAGTATTGCAGGATTTAGAGGTTTTAGACTCCTCAGAATTACAAGCCTTATCAAAATACCACCCCATGCAAAACACCAATGACTTAAAGCAAGTGGTTGGGGAAATTCGTGCTGCTTTTGAAATCTAGATCTCCGATAAGATTAAAAAAGTTAATGAGGTTTGAATTGCAGTATTCGGATTCTTTATTAAAGGTAAAGAAAGAAGTAGTATACAGGATTTCCCATGAAATATTTTATCTGTAAAGCATCTAAATTCTGAATTATGCAAAAAAAAGACTGCCCATAATTATTTGAGCAGCCTTATTAAACCTAATCAATCTAATAACCTGAGCTCGATTATTAAATAATTGCCACAGAAAGCCAATAATGCATTAGATTTGTATTAATAATCATACAGTTATAGCGGGCTATATCAAATGATTATTAAGTAAAAGATGATGTATTATTGGCTTTTCTACAAGTAGATTTCGATAATTAGCTCCTCTATTTCCCCAAGTTTCATTGAGTTATCCCGATAGCTCTGCATAAATTCGGGTCATATATGAGCTAATTATCTGAAACTGTGGCATAATTTAATGTCGAGCTCAGGTTAATAACTATTCAATCAATATCTTCTTACTTGTATAGTTCCCATTTATTTTGGCTTTTACAACACTAGTGTCCACTTAAAATAAATTGATTTTCAATTGGTTACTATCTGAATCTTTGAGATTATTGTTATCTATATTTGTAAAGAGCTCATTTATAGGTGCTTTATCTAATAGTGACACTCCCAAAATTTGTAGAATTTCGTAGGTTGAACGCTCCAATTTTAGCTCTTCACCTGCAATTGCAACTAAACAATATGTTATTATTGCCGTGTAAATCTGGATACGAACAGCATTTTCTGTGGTACCCCAAAATGATTTAACTTTTAAATGTTGTTTCATCCATTTGAAAAACAACTCAACTTGCCATCGGAACAATTGGAGGCCTTCTATTTTCTATTTTCCTTATTTTGTTTTTCTTCCCTGTGTTTTTCTTAAGAAAACCTAGATAAGAAAATGGTTTCTTACTAGCTTTTAAATTTCCTGCTCCAGCTGGCTCGAATTTAAGAAACATTTCAAAGTGAGCTAGGGGGTACAATGGAAATATGTAATTTCGTTCAGGCACTTACCTCCTTATCAAACAAACAATATAATAATCAGACACATTCTTGCGTTTATAGGTCATCTAAAAAATGCTACATGAACAAAAAGATAATACTGTCATTATTTATCCTCCTCTCAAGTACTTCTTATTCTCAAAAAAATAAGCCTAAAGTTGACAAGATTTGGACTGAGAACATTCATCAATTTACTACGCCAATTCTAAGTTTGAAATCTCAAGATTATTCTGACTTGGATTTTTTAGAACCTTTACTAAAAGGCAAACCCTATGTTTTTATTGGAGAAAGTAGCCATGAGGTGAATGAATATTATCTTTTAAGAAATAGGTTGGTTCAATATTTATATCAAGAGTTGGGATACAAAGTTGTTGCCATAGAAGCCTATAAACTAGTCTGTATGGAAGCCAATAATGTGAGAAATGAAGTGAGTTTAGATAGTTTATATAATTATTGTTTTCCCTTAAAGAAAGATATGACTATGCCAGAAGGAGCCCGATTATTTCTAGACTTTTTTAAAAACTCAGACATTCAATATAATGGCTTTGATATAGATTTGGAATTCCCCAATCGTTTTCAGCAACTTGTAAAAAAACAATTTCCCTTGGTCCTCGATTCAATTTTAAGCCTTGATTCTGCATTAACATTGAATTTTAATAAAAGAAAAGGGCTGGAATTTAAAGCTTGGGATGATATTTTAAACGATTCCATTATATTTCCATTAAACTCAAAAAGAGATAAAGAAGTCTATCAAGCCATTCTTCATAGAAGAAACTGGTTGTATAAAATGCAAGTTAATAGTCCTCATACTAGGGATTCAATTATGGGTAGAAATATGAATGACATTCTCACCCGCTTTTACCCAGATGAAAAGGTTGTTTTCTTAGCCCATAACGGTCACATAAGTAAATACGACCCAAAACGTGAAGTAATGGGAGAATATATCCATGATTCTCTGCGCAGTAAAACTTATGTTTTAGGCTTGTATGCTTATCAAGGTAAAACAGGTGTTAGAGATAATGGACCAGTAGAATTGGTGAAACAAAAGAAAAACTCTCTTGGAGCCATTTTAAATTCAGCTGATCATGAGATTGTATTTACAGACTTTTCTCAGCAAACTGAGAAACCAGAAAACTCATGGATGTTTGAACAAATACAATCTGTTTCATGGGCTTTTCAAAGACAAAAAATCATTCCTTCTAAAAGATACGATGGCATTATTCAGATTAGAAACATTACCGCAACTAAACTAAAACATTTGCAATATGAGAAGTAATAGTTTTTTATTGATTGCCCTCTTGTTTTTCTTCGTTTTTAATGAGGAAAATAAAGCTCAAAATATGGGAAGTATCGTTTTATCCGATAGTATCTATCCTGTATGGGAATCAGATTTTGAAAAAGCAAAGTCATTATTAGTTAAATATGAAGATCAAATTATTCCCCAAGATATGGTACTCATTCTAGATGATATCCTCGCTAATGGGGATGTGGATTTTTATAAAGATAGAATGACCTATTTAATGGTGAATTATGGCTGGATAATAAATAATTTAGAAAGAAATAAGTTGTCCGCTTTAGCATCTGAAATACATAACAACAAGCTTTATAATTGGACTTATGAAGCATCGCAAAAGCACTATTCTGTTTGGGTTAAAAACAATATGGAAAGTCTTCTTGTTCAAGAAAAAGTAAAAGCCATCTTACACACAGATCAGCGTGTTAGAGGCTTATTATCTATGTCGGAAGATAGCCTTCAACTAAATTATATATATGAGATGATTACAGAAATTGACTATAATAACCTAATGGATTTATGCGACCTAAGCAATGAAAATGATGGAGTATTATTAAATGATTTCGATACTGGAATAGCAATCTACAATAATGTATTATTTATCTTATGGCATAATTTAAAAAGCGAAAAGAATTTCCAAAGTTCTTGGGATTTAATTCTTCCTTTTATTGACAAGGCATATTTCCAGAAGAAGATAGATGCAAGTGCATTTGAAATGTATGATATTTGGTCTTCTAATCATTTCGGTTATCAGTATTATGGTACATTAAATGATACCATACCTGTATTTGATAGTTTAAGGCAAATCGAACTTAAAATTAAATATCATTTTTAAATAGTTATTTCCAGTATACTGCTTGAATTATTGAATCAAAGAAAAAAAAAGAGGATAATTAATATATGCACTCTGAAAACATTTCCGCGTGAGTTGGAGTCGCAAGAAATTGGCGTTTTCTGATAAACACTATCTGTCTCCATAATGAGCCCAGGCACTTAAAACAAGGACCGTAACTATTTCGTTATTTATTGAATAAACTAATCTGTGCTTTTGGTTTATTCTTCGCGAATACAATCCTGCAAGATTATGCTTTAATTGTTCCGGCTGGCCTGTGCCTGTTGTAGGGTGCTCCATCAACTCGCTAAGCAGCTTTTCTATTTTCTTTAAAACAACTTTATCTCCTGCCTTCTTATGTTTCTTAATATCATCTAAAGCAATTTCAGTAAACTTTAAGGTGTAACTCATAATCCTAATAAATCACTTATTCCTTCGGAAGTGGATATGGTCTTTACTTTACCTTCTTCAGCCTGCTTAATGCTTTCTTTAATTCTTTCTACCATTTTAGCATTAAAATATACATCATCTTCATTTATCGGAGTTAAAGCATATGCTTTATCCTTTCCACGTTGAATGATTATTTGTTCTCCTTTATCTGCTCTTTCAAAGTAAAGCCTTTGATTTTGCCTGAATTCTCTACTACTAATTACCAACATATCTTTAAATCCTTAAGTGTACCATTATGGTACAAAAATACTAATTTTTAGTTTGTTTTACACATTATATTTCATTTTTATGGGTGAAACTTCCCCAATTGCTCTTCAAGTTCACCAATCAGTTTTCAACAAACGTTCCCAAAGAAATATAGCTTATTTAGAACGTTAAAAAATCTAATTTTCTCCTGTTTGCATCTACAAATTTTTATTTTTGCACTCGATACAACCAGTGTGTGAATTAATTCACAAAAAAATAAATAAAGAGGTCCGAAAAACCTCATTGCAATAAGTTAAAAGTGGACCAAAAATTTAAGTAAGATGCAGAATATAACTAGCAAAGTTTTCAAGCCTAGCAAGAAGGATCGGCGTGATATGATTCAATATACCAACCTTCAGCTGGCCGCATTGGGGCAACCTTTATATCATGATGATAATAATAGCTCTAACAAACATTCCGATGACAAATTCATCAGCCTAACCGAGGATTTAATTAGTAGTTTCAGAGAAAAATCCAGATTATTATCAAACCACCTTTGTCCTGCAGATTATCGTATACAAAGCTTTATCAATAGATACCTAAGCGAAATTCAATTCGATCAATCTTTATCATTACCCTCCTCCACTTTGGTTTTAAATGGACTAGGACTGGCTAGAGAGGTAAGTCTTCCACCAAATGGGAACAGCTTCAAAAGTGATTTGGTAAGTTCTTATAGGATCAAGCAAGGAGTTTTAAATAATCCCAAACACGATAAAAGAACCACCAAAGGAACCTTCCATATTGTAAGAGGAGGTCTTCCGGTTCCACCAGACAAGAAAGAAGTTTCAAAGAGAACTTTTGCTCATTTATTGCATTCGGCTTTAAACCCATCTGACGATTTAAAAATATTGCCTTTTACTGCTAATCAAGAAGACAAAGCTAAGGTGATGGTTTCCTTATTGATGCGCCCCATAGTGGTTCCAGAAGTAAAGGGAATCAATTTGGAGAAGTCTATGGAAATTCGCTTTTTTGCGCCAGGAAGTTTGGTGAGTAATTTGGATTTTGTGGAGAATATTTTCGGAAATGCTGGAGACCCCAATTTAGCAGAAAATGATGCCGCTTTAGATATCGATCATTGGACTGGTCACACTGGATGTATTATTCTTGCTCCCCAGTTATTGACATTAAAAAAGAAAGACATCGGTCTTCCTCATTGTGAAGATGCTACAGACCGTCAGCGAAGAGATGGCATGTGCTATTCCGATCCAGATGAATTATATAATGATGGATCTGCATTCAAATTAACTTGCCGCGACGAAAGTGGAGTGGTAATTACCTTGATCGCTGATAACTATTATGGTTATTCTAAGAAAGAAATAAAAACTCAAATCAGCTATTCTGCCAACCTATACGGAAACGCTGAAGAAGAGCATTCTGGAGGAGCTATTGCTTTCCCTAGAGATAATATGATGGACCGCGTTTTTGGAAATGTATTTTCTGCCAAACTGGATAAAAAATACACCTTCAAGAATATGGTAAAAACTTTGGGGGACAGCATAGAAGTTCAAGCCGAAGGTTATGCCATCGATAAGAAATATCCTAATTTAATCTATATTCCTGAAAATGCGGATATAGATATTCACACTTCTTCAGTATCTTGGACTTATGGTAAAGACAAGAAACACAGCCTAAAACTTTCTCCTCTTAAAACCTATGTTCACCCTAGCGGAAGCAAGTTCAACTTAAAGAAGCATGCCAAGCAAGCGCTATGGAGAATTACCCATACTGCTGCCGAAGGAATATTCCTGCATAAGCCTTGTACCGTTTCGGGTGGTGGTAAGTCAGAGATTTCTAAATCTATGGAGAACGCTATTGAATATAGTACTTTTCATATTAAAGATATTGACGAAGACTTTAAGATGGCCGATGAGATCATCAATAGAGATTATTCCTCAAGATGGAAGAATATCCGTCCAGATGCCAATCCCTCTCGTCCACTATTAAGTGCTAAAAGAACTTTAGGTTCTACCGTAAAACTACTCAATACATCAGACCAATATAGCGATGAATATAATGCTTGGATCCATAGCATCCCCGCTCATATTAGAGTATTGGTATTATATATCAAACGTCTTTATCGCGATGAAAAGATGGGTAATTGGAAAGACCATATGTCGGTAGAAGTCCTGAATGGCCGCAACGGAAATACCTTAATGTTTAATAATGAAAAGGTGATTGCCAGTTATGTAAGAATCGGGTTTAGTCAGAAGGGCGATTGGTTATTGCATAAATTACGCTCCGATTATTTACCTGCTCATAAGATCCAAATGGAAGATGATATTTCAGCAACTATTACCTTGCCAAGTAGTCGTTTGAATGATTTAAATACCAACTATGAGAATAAGAGCGTAAAAATAGTTGAGAATTGTGAAAGTTATTTGTTCCAGCGCCCCGACGAAGCTATTTACCGTGGCTACGATGTGGATGCGGAGTCAGATATTGTACAGAGCAATACTTTCTTAACGAATTACGAGCCTCTTAATAAGCAAGATGCTATTGACCTATACGAAGACACTGTAGAATTTGAAAAATATACGCAACCTGTTAAAGATTTAATAGAAAAAGTGATCAAAAGAGATAAAGATGGTTATTTTGTAACCCCTTCTCATCCAAGAATTGTGGATGGAGCGCCAACCAAAAACCCTCGTTATCTTCAAAGAAATATTTATAAGCAAGAAAGAGAAGATACACATGTTGCTGAAATGGGAATCCGATTGTCTCGTCAAATCACCATGGATAGACCAGTTCATTATCCAGTGAATGCAGTACTCCCAGGACGTAGAAACAATCCTTCAGACAGAGAAGCGGGAATTCGTCCTTTAAGCGTTTATAATCCTATTCACTATCAAGAATTACCAGAGTTATTTATGGATTTCATTTGTAGTTTAACAGGTAAATCTCCATCTACCACTGGAGCGGGTTCTGAAGGTGCACTTACCAAAGGGCCTTTCAATATGCTAGTAGCCACTACTGACCTTAATAATGCTTTGCTTTCTTATATCTTAACAGGATATGAAGGATTTAGCTCGGCAGCTGGTTGGGTAGGTTCTGAGAATAGATTCGACCATGATATTAGTATTTTAGTTCCTGAGATATGGGCTAGAATAGACAAAACAGATCGTGATCCCAAAGTATTGATAGAAGATAATTGCCTTGAGAAATTGGAAGATTTTGAATATGAAGGCAAAAAGATATTGGCTAGTCGATTGGGTTATCGTATTACTAGTAAATTTGCTTTTAGATGTATGAACCGCTTATTCGACGAGCCTTTGGCTGTTTTTAACGAGCGTATGCTGAAGCCAGAGTTACAAAGCATGGAAGACTTTGTGGATGGTATCAATAATATTACCGAAGTACAAGAAAGAGTAGCTAAAAGCTATTTTGAGGATGGTAGTATTGAATCAGCCATCTTACCTTTACAGATCCTACTTCACATTATGGCTTACGGTCAATACGAAGGTAAAAACATTAGCGATCCTGAATTAAGGAAGTATTTCGAGCGCGAATATGTGATTGAGAGCGACTGGTATCAGGAGCGTTTAGCCTTGAAACAAGAAAAGGATGTGGCTTTCCATCAAGAGCAAATCTCTTATTTGAAGAAATTTATGAAGGAAGCCAATAATGCCGAACTCATAGAGAAAATGGATATTGAGGACAAACTAGCCAAAGCTAAGAAGATGTTAGCTTATAAACGCTCTAAGCAATATTTGAAAGATTTGGTTGGAACCATAGGTGCTGATCCTTTATTCAAGAAATAAGTATTAAAATTGAGAATTTAATTGCTATGGCGGAACTTTTGTTTCGCCATTTTTTTTGAAGAAATTAGAAAGTGAAGGCTAGCCAGTACGGGTCAAGTTGAAATTCTGGGGGAATTGATTTTTACGCAAAAATATTTGTCAATCGAAAAAGGAAAAATTTGACATCTCTGACACCTCTGAATTCAGACCTAAAATGCTTTAATTTTGCGTTAAAGG
>NZ_JABKBZ010000074.1:0-23940 GCF_013166635.1 Lentimicrobium sp. S6
TTATTGTTAATTGTTTGATTATCAGTCACAAAGATAATAAATACTCATGAAATCTCCTAATTTTATGGTCAAAAATATCACCATTAACAACTGAATTTCAGATAGTTAAAAACCGAACTCAGGTTAGAAACATCTTCTGATAGTTTTAAGAAATTTGTAATGTTTCCAGATTCATTAAACACAGGAGAGATAGTCACTGATTCCCAATAATTTTCACCATTTTTCTTTTGATTGTGAATATCTCCTCTCCAAATATCTCCAGAGTTGATGGTATCCCAAATTTCCTTCTCTTGTCTCTTGGTATGCCCTGAAGTTATGATGAATGTTTTAATAGTTTTAGCTTCTTTTAAGGTATAGCCTGTAAGTTTGGTAAATTGTGGATTTACATATTCGAGGAGCCCTTTCTTATCAGTAATAGCAATAATTGATGGGCTTTGCTCGATGGCAGTGGAGAGCTTTAGCAATTCTTCTTCATGGTTTTTTCTTTGGGTGATATCGCGCATGATACCTTCGTGATATAAGGTTTCAGTTTTTTCATCATAATTGAGCCAACCATGGTCTTCAACCCATATTTCAGAACCATCTTTCTTTTTCATACGATAGATTCCTCTTTGCTCTTGTTTTTCTTTGAGAACAACACTTTCTCTATCGGCTACTTTAAAGTATAGTTGAGTTTTGATATCTATGGACATCAGGTCATCTTTATTAAGGTAGCCTAACATATCAACCAAAGCTTGATTCACTTCAACAAACTTACCGTCTTTTGTGCTCTTGTAAACCCCATCGGGCATAACTTCCACTAAATTTCTATAAACAGCTTCACTTTCTTTAATAGCCTCTTCAGAAGTTTTACGATGTGTAATGTCTTGGCAAAACCCTATGGCAGAAACCGCATTATTATTTTCATCAAATTCTATATCACACTTCTCACGGACCCATTTCACCTCTCCGTTGTTTATTATTCTGTGCTCTATGTCGTAGGATTTTCCTTTTAATGCTGCACCCCATTCTGTGTCAACATATATTCTATCATCTGGATGCACGCAATTAATAAATGTTTCATAATTTAAAGGAGTTCCGGCAGGAATACCAAAGGTGTCGTAGTTTTGTGCAGTCCACTTTAGAGTATTTTTCTTAAGGTCTAATTCCCAAGTTCCAATTTTACCAATACTTTGAGCTTTAGTTAGAAATAGTTGCTGTTCTAGTAATTTATCTTGAGCTGCTTTATAATCACTAATATCAATATGTGTTCCAATGAACCTGATGGGTTTGTTAAACCTGTCTCTATTGGTTATTTTCCCTTTTGACCTTATCCATTTATAACTACCATCTTTACATAATAATCTATGTTCATTTAAATACTCTGGCTTATCTCCATCAATATGTCTTTGTATATCTTTGTATGCCTGTTTTTTATCATGAGGATGGACAAGTTTATCCCAGAAATCAAACTTATGAGGCACTTCATCACTTTTATATCCTAACATGTTTTTCCACTGCTCGGAAAAGTAGACTTCGTTGGTTTGCATATTCCAGTCCCATAAACCATCGCCATTGCCTTCAATAGCAAACTGCCAGCGCTGCTCACTTTTTTTCAATTCTTTGCTTAATTCAAGCTGCTCCATTCTTTGTTTGGTCATTTCTGAAATGACTTTGGTCATATTGAGCAAGAAATCCATTACATTCCTTACCTGTTTTTTATTTACAATGGGAACTTGTTCTAAAGATTTTATATAGGCTTTTTCATCAAAGTCATATGTTTGGGCTTGATTGATAAAGAATTCCATATTTGGTTTTTCATAAAAAAACTGACCAGTAAATATGTTTGCAATATGTATGCCCTGAATCTTTAAAGGTACTGCAACATCTATAAGTCCATTTAAACATTGATAGCTATGATATTCTTCACCAGAGGCTAATTTGTTTGCAATTCGCGTATCACTGATTTCGCATTTATGTGCTGTTTCTTTATTTGTTCTGTGAAAACGCACACAAATATTTCGCCAACCAGATTGACATAAGATGTTCCCATCCAAATCAAGTATAGCAGTAACAAACCCCGTAGTTTTATTAAATCCATCGAGTAATAAACTTACCTGTTTGAAGTCTATGAAGTCTAATAATTTATTTTTTGCCATTGAATTGCAAATAAAAATTGTTCTTTTGTGTGAAGTTACGAAAAAAATTGAAATATGGTAAATAAATTCCTTTGGTTCTAGGCTGAATTCGTTTGAACTGAATTAGATCAATTTGTTTTCCACTTGTTCTTAGATCTATTTAAATCCCTATTTTTGCTTTAAGAAATATTCCATGCGAAAACTAGAAAATATAAGAATCTCAACCGCTATAGTCATTTTTCTCCTAGGTGGTGTAATTGTTTCAGCTCAAGGAATTATAGGTTTTGATACCACAAAAAAGATAATTTCGTCCAGTCTGATGAGTGAGGAGATTGATGCTGATACTTTGGCTATTGAGGAATCAAGCCCCTTAGATATTTCTAATGACAGAGGACTCTATTTGTTGGCGCCTGATGGTAATATGCAATTGCGTATTCTAGGCTCTATTCGATTTTCTACATTTTATGACATGGTTGAAATGCCTGTGAAAAACTCTTTTAGTACCTATTATATTCCAACCGGGGAGAATAATATAAGACAACCCAATTATTATAATACATTAAACGAATCCAGAATTGGCTTTGAGGTCAAAAGGAAAGTAGGTAAACGAGTTATTTTTGGTAGATTAGAAATGGATTTCAATGGTAATAATGGCCAATTTAGAATTAGACATGCTTATGGACAGATAGGGAACTTATTATTTGGTCAAACCTGGTCTTTATTTAGTAATGTTTCCTCCATGCCAGCTACTGTGGATGGAAATGGGCCAACAGGGAGTGTGATTTTAAGAAACCCTCAAATAAGATATTCCACACGTGTAAATTCTAACATGGAATTTGCAGCCGCTTTGGAGTATTCTATTCCTGATTTAAGTACTCAAGATTACGATACCTTAGAATTAGAAACTATTCAGCTGGTGCCTGATTTAACAGGAAGGATAAAACGCAACGGTGACTTTGGAGATATTCAATTGTCAGTTGTTGTGAATACGATATCAATAAAGGACCCAACATATAATGTGACTAATTTGTTTGGCTTTGGTAGTTCCTTATCTGGCGTTTTTAACTTGCCCGAGGGTCAGAATATCAAATACCAAGCTACATACGGAAAGTCTATTTCACATTTTATTACTACTTTCTCTGGAACTGGTAATGATGCTGTTTTTAGTCCAAGTATAGGTAGATATGAAAGCCTTTATTCTTTTGGAGGATTTCTTTCCTATGGATTCGATTATAACGAGAGAATTACTTCCAGTGTTTCTTTAGGCTATGCTAATATTTTCAATAAAGAATATCAAGCAAATAAAGCCTATAAAAATAGTCTCAGTTTATCCTTTGATGCTTTTTGGGAAATTATTCGGGGAGCAAGGGTAGGTTTTGAATATGCTTATGGTCGGAAATGGAATTTAGATAATACTTCAGGAAGAGCAAGTCGCTTCTGGATGCTTTTCTATTATGATTTTTAGAAATTATTGATGTATTTCTTCTCGTAAGATTGATAATTATTCGTATTATTATTCTCTCAATTAATAATCCAAAAAAACCAATATGGATCCCATGCAAAAACAAACAAAATCAATCCCTAATATTGTTCTCTTTGCCGCATTTATAATAGTAGTTGGTGGAATGATTTATGCGGAATCTATTATCACCCAATTTTTGATGGCATTCTTTGTTTCAATCGTTTTTGCTCAACCCATTATTTGGTTAAAGAGAAAAAAAGTCCCCCAAAGTTTGGCTATTCCCATGGTCTTTTTATTGATTATTGTGGTATTTGTTGGTTTCGGAGAGCTTATTAGTAATTCTCTTTCATCCTTCTCAAAAAATGCACCCTTATATGAGCAAAATCTCACCGAAATGGGAGTCGCTGTTATGGAGTTCATGAAAGGTTATGGAGTCAATTTGTCCATGGGTAAATTAACCAATATTTTTGATCCTTCAAAAGTGATGAATCTGACTGCGGGGTTTTTAGGTCAATTGGGTGGTTTTATGGGGAATGCTTTCACCATTGTTTTTTTAGTCTTATTTTTATTATTTGAATTAGATAGTTTCTCCATAAAATCAAAGGCCATAGCCATTAATACTAATGTTTCGATTTCTTACTTTAATACTATTGGAAATAGCATTAGGAATTATTTATCCATTAAAACCATAACTAGTTTGTTAACGGGTGCCATGGTATGGATATCATTAGCCATTCTTGGCCTTGACTATGCCATCATTTGGGCATTAATTGCTTTTCTGCTGAATTATATTCCTAATATTGGTTCCATAATAGCCGCAGTACCTGCTGTTTTATTCGCCTTAATTCAATTGGGATTTATAGGTGGGATCTGGACTTCTGTAATTTTTGTTGCTGCCAATACGATAGTAGGAAATGTAGTAGAACCTAAGATGATGGGTAAGGGAATGGGGCTATCTACTTTTATCGTTTTTGCCTCCTTATTATTCTGGGGATTTATTTTCGGAACTGTAGGTATGTTCCTCTCGGTACCATTAACTATGACCATAAAAATTATGATGGAACAAAGTTCTAGAACCAAGTGGATAGCTGTAATTCTTGGAACGGAAGAAGATGCAAAACAGGTGATTGAAGGAGGACAAGCGGGTGAAGAATCGTAAGACAATGTAAAGAATTGTAATAAATTGTAAAGTATTGGAAGTCTAGTACATATTCTTTGCGACTTCGCGGCTTTACTTGAGATAGGTTATTTTACCAGCTTAACTTTGAACCTAAGCTACAAGCAAAACAATTTTAAAATCAAAAAATGATTCAACAAGTAGAAATAGAATTGCGCCCCAGAGCAAGAGGATTCCATTTGATTACAACAGATATTGAAAGGGAAATCAGATTGCCAAAAAATGGTATATTGAATTTGTTCTTAAAACATACATCTGCAGGCTTAACTATTAATGAAAATGCCGATCCTAGTGTCAGAGTCGATTTTGAAACTGTTTTCAATAAAATGGTTCCTGAAGACGACCCCGATTATGTTCATATTTTTGAGGGAGCGGATGATATGCCTGCACATATTAAGAGTAGTTTGGTGGGTGTTTCTTTAAATATCCCCATTCACAATTCTCGTTTGGCTTTAGGTATTTGGCAGGGAATTTATCTTTGTGAATTTCGAGATCAGGGTGGTCCTCGTAAGATTTTGGCTACTATTTATTCTTAGGTTTAATGATAGAATGTAGAAATGGTAGGATGAGGGAAATGGAAAAATAAACAAATCGACTTAAAGGATTCAAGAAATCAATTATTGTTTCATTCGTTCATTGATTGGAATGCTCAAGCTATTAAATCATTGTATCGCTAAATCATTTATTTTCTACCCTTTGAACACCTGCTTTTGCCTTTGCCCTAATTCCTCTTCTATATTCTGAAAAATCCAATTCTAGGCATTGCTCATAATAATCCTCCGCTCTTTTGAACTCTTCTAGTTCCTCGGCCATTTCTCCCATTTTTAAAGCGGCATTAGCAGCGAAATATCTTTCACTGTTTTTACCTTCTTCTAATGCCAATACATAGGCTTTAAAAGCTTCAGGGAAACTTCCCATTTCGTGATAAACTCTAGCTTTTCTATAATGATATTCTAGTAATTGATCTTTACTTAAAAGATAGATATTGACCTTGTCCAACTCCTTTAAAGCGCCTTTATAATAATGTCCATCGAATTGTAATCGACAGCGAAGTAATTGGAGGTGGGGTAAATCCTTTTCTTGTGCTGTTTTGGCTTCTTTCTGGGCAGACTTATCTGAATCTAACAGGCTAGCGCCTTCCGTTATCAGACTCCTCATATGAGCATAATATGCTGCAGTATCGCCTTGTATAAATCTACTCCATGCTAAACGTTGATAAGCTGTTTTTTTATAATTTTTACCCGGATAACTTTCAATATATTCAATCAATACAGAATCGGATTTGGGATTAAGTTGATAGAGATAAGCTTGGCCCAAAAGAAAGCTAGGATAATAGAATCGAGTTTCTAAAACTTCTGGCGGGTTTAATAAATGGGCTATTGCTTGGTCGTTATCTTTCTTTAGCAAAACCACAGCCATAGAAAAATGTAGGAGGGGACTGTTTTGAGCAAAGCTGGCATAAGGTTTCGTGTAATAGTAATTTAGTAACTCGGTAATACGAGTGGTGTCAGATTGTAGATTGAGTCGGGCGAAAGTATAATAGAATAAGGCTTCTTGACTAAAAATATGGTTGGGTTTGCTTTCGATTTGCTTTTTGATTTCTGCCAGACCTTGGTCAATGGTTCCATATAAACCAAGCATTTCCATGGCCCATTGGTATTGGTCGGGAACTACGCCAATCATGGCATGTAAAATGCCAATCCCCATATTATCGGCTAAAAATTCTGGATAAAGTTTCTTATTTTCTTCTAGCAGATGATAAGCGCTATTGATTTCTGTAGCAGCAATAAAATACTCGTCGAACAAAACCCGCGAAAATGCCCACTGCAACTTGATTTGCGCTTGTCCCGATAAAAACCAGGGACTCTCCTTAGGACCTTTTTTCCAAAGACTCAATCTTCTCTTTTTCTCATCGGAGAGCTCCTCAAATAGTTTTTGATCCTCCTCTAAAACGATTTTTAAAAAATCCTGATAATTAGAAAGCAGAACAGGAATGAGGTTATTGGGCTTAGCTTTTACTTCTTTATCTATATAAAATTCGGCGCTGTCCAATTGCAGAAACAAGAGCTTTTCATAAGCCTTTTCGCAATTTTTATTAAAATCATAATGATATTCTTGTGAAAAGGAATGGTTCCACAAAAGCAAAAAGAAAACAAATGATATCAGCTTTTTGATCATCTATTGTGCTTCCTTTGTTTCTAATAAACCATCAGCGTTCATCATTTTTTTAATCTCTTTAAGTGTTGAGTTTATATTGCTGATACTAAAATAGACACTGTCGCCATAAACTAAAACTGGATAACCTACTCCTGCTTTTTTTTGCCTCGGTTTTTTATTGATGTATTGATACATCATAGGTCTGTTTTCTTTTACCGCATATTTAGTAAAAGGCATATCGTGTGTTTCAAAATAATTCTGAGCTACGGAACACTTTCCGCAGCCATCATTGGAGAAGAATAAGAGCTCTTTCTTGGCTTCTGAGGATGTTTTAGGTTTTATATCTTGAGAATAAACACTCACTCCAAGAAAGAGGATGAAAACAATAAAATAAGCTTTCATGATTATTGATTTGGGTCTTCTTTTTTAATAATCTTAGGCAATACAGCGGCTATGGGATGGAGAATACTAGCACCAAGATTTTTTGAACGCTCTGGGCTCCATCCGAATATTGGATCTGGATAATCCGCATTATCCTTAAATGGCATTTCTAGGGTTAAAGAAAGACATTTGAATTTTTCTCCAATGGCTTTTGAGCAAATATTTAAATTGGCTTGGCCAGGATCATTAATAGGGTAGGCATGTTCATCTTGGAAGTCTGGGTTAGTAGTCATCCAAGTTTCTTTAAAAGTATCTAATTGCTCTTTCAAATAGGCATCGAAACTAGGGATTCCTTCAATAGAAGAAATGAAATTATAAGGCAATCCTTCATCGCCATGAATATCGAGCATTAAATCAACCCCAGTCCACTCCATATTTTGAAGAATATGATATACCTCGGGCATGGTTACTGGATCTGGATTTCCCCATGCTCTATTTAGGTTTTCTCCCGCTGCATTGGCTCTTAAATTTCCAGCAATGCTACCATCAGGATTCACATTGGGGATGATATAAAAAACAGCTTCATCTAATAGCTGACGCACCAAGGCATCATTAGAATCTAGCATTCGCTCCATGAATCCTTCAACAAACCATTCTGCCATACTTTCGCCAGGATGTTGGCGAGCAATCATCCAAACTTTCTTTTTGGTTTCATCGGTATCATCTCCCAATACAATCATGTCGATATCTCTACCTTCCACCGTTTTTCCAATATGCTCCACAAAAGCATAAGGCATCATTTGAACAGAACTAACCAAATTCAAATGCTGGTCGTGAGTATAAGGAGCAAAATACGCCACAAACATGCTGTTGAACTCAGGCATAAACTCAATGGTCAGCTTTTTTCCATCGTAAGAAGTAGGAACTCTAAACCAAGTGATTCTATCATAAGAAACCACAGCTTGGTAATCTTCCCACCCTTCTGGATAGCTAGCTTCAGACGCATTAAGGATGTCTATTTTTAAATCCATGCCCTGAACTTCTTGAATTCTGAAATAGAACCATTGCATAAATTCAGCATTGGTATCTTTTCTTAAGTTCAATTGAATATTTTGAGGGTCTTGAGCTTCTATAACTTCTATGCTTCCACTATCAAAAGCAGAACTGATCTTTATAAGTGACATGTGAATTGTTTTGTTTAATGCAAATATAGAAGAATTAGAACAGAGCGCCTACAATTGAAAATGAAATTTGCGCTGATCTCTACAATGTTTTCGTATTGTAGAGACAAATATTATACAAGTGGATTGGATTTCCAGCCATCGATACTGAACTCCACCAATTCTTTAATTCCAGAATTTTTCAAAGTTTCAATAACAGAATCGTAGGCGCCATTGAGTTCGTCGGGATGATGCGCATCGGAGCTAAGTAATATGGGGATAGCCATCTTTTGGGCTTTTAAAGCAACCTCAGGAGATGGGAATAACTCTTGACAACGGCCTTTGTATATCCCTCTGGTATTGACTTCCAAAATGGAACCCTGACGTTTCATGCTCGTTAAACAAGCTTCTACTAAATCTTGATACCATTTGTCTTTAGTACTAAAAAGGCGCTCTTTGTTGTGCATCTTAATCTTATCCAAATGGCCCACCACTTCAGGCTTATGCTCCTCTATCATTTCTATGTTTTGCTCGTAGAAACATGTAACTCCTTTTTTGATATCGCCATCAAATATATCTGCCAATCCTTTGTCCCAAATTTGTTGATCTCCACCATCAATAAACCATGTTAAATCTTTAGTTTTATGATAAACCAAGTGAATGCTACCAATGATATAATCCATTTTGGCTTTTTGGCGAAAGAAATCGAAGTCATAGGATTTTCCAGGGATGAAATCGGCTTCTAAAGAAGTGAAGATATGGAGCTTATCTTTATATGTTTCTTTCATTAACTCCACCTGCTGAAAGTATTCCTCAAGCTTTTCTATAGGAATAGAAAATGAGTTGTCAAATTTAACGGGAGCATGATCTGAAAATCCTAAAGAATGAAATCCAAGTTCAATAGCTTTTTCGCAATAGGCTTTCATTTCGGCTTTACCGTCAGAATATATGCTGTGGGTATGGAAATTGGAATATATCATGCTTTTTTATTTTTTTGCAAAGATAAGTCAATCAAGCTAAATTTTAGGTGAACATTGTCTTAAAAAATCGGAATGTGATGACTGTTTTTGTTTAAGAATAAATCCCCCCATATCAATTGACTGCTTAAAGAATCAAATTACTATCTTTGCCAAAAATCACTAAATGATTAAACTTTCAGTTCTTATCATTACTTTTAATGAGGAGCGAAATATAGGTGCTTGCATTGAATCGGCTAAAGAAGTAGCGGATGAGATTGTCGTGTTGGACAGTTTTTCCACTGACCAAACGGAGGCTATTTGTAACTCCCATCAAGTGAGATTTGTTCAACATGCTTTTGATGGCTATGTGGAACAGAAGAATAATGTATTAAAAGAAGCCAAGTACGATTGGGTTTTGTCTTTAGATGCCGATGAAAGAGTGGATGAACAATTGAGGAAATCCATCCTGGAGGTCAAAGAAAACCCTAAATTCGATGCTTATAAATTTAATCGATTATCATTTTATAATGGAAGATGGATCAAACATTCAGGATGGTACCCCGATGTGAAAATCAGACTTTGGAATAAGGATTTGGGACAGTGGGGAGGTCGGAATCCTCATGATGAGTTGATATTGAAGCCGAATAGTAAAGTGAAGCATTTAAAAGGCGATTTATTACATTATTCTTTTTATTCCTTGGAAGATCATATGGCCCAAACCAACAAGTTTTCTAGTATAGCCGCACAAACCCTTTTTGAGGAGGGTAAAAAAATAAATGCTCTGAAATTATATTTCTCACCTTTCATTAAATTTTGTAGAGACTATGTTAAGAATATGGGTTTCCTTGATGGTTGGGAAGGCTTAACCATTTGTAGGATAAATGCCTTAGGTACCTATTTAAAATATGCCAAGCTGAAAGAGCTTTATAGAAAAGATAAATTAAGTAAGCTTAACAAATAAGGTTTTTAAGCCTCAATAATAAAATGCAATTTTGTAAATAAATTTTCCTGATTATGATACTTGACTTTATTACTTGGACTGTCGACCCAGAAATTTTTGACTTAGGATTTATTGCCCCACGCTGGTATGGATTATTATTTGCCTCTGGTTTTTTCTTCGGATATATTATTATGCTCAAATTCTTTAAGAAAGAAGGCGTAGAAGAAAAAATATTGGACACTTTGACTACCTATATGTTGGTGGCTACTGTGGTTGGTGCGAGATTGGGTCATGTTATTTTCTACGATTGGGCTTATTATAGCAAGCACTTAATCGAAATTCTATACGTGTGGCAGGGTGGTTTAGCTAGTCATGGTGCTGCGGTCGGAATTCTTATCGCTATTTATATCTTCTCCAAAAAGGAAAAGCGAGGATATCTCTGGACCATGGATAGGATTGTGATAGTTACGGCTTTGGCAGCGGTCGCCATAAGAACGGGGAATTTAATGAATTCTGAAATCTATGGGCACGTAACAGATTTACCATGGGGTTTTATCTTTGTTAGAGATGGACAAACTGATCCACGTCATCCTACTCAAATTTATGAGGCTTTAAGTTATTTAGCCATATTCATTTTCCTTATTAAATATTACTATAAGAAAGACGGAAAAACTGCCGATGGTTATTTATTGGGAATGTTCCTGATATTAGTATTTGGGATGAGATTTTTTATCGAGTTCTTAAAAGTGAATCAAGTTGATTTTGAGGAGGGTATGACCTTAAATATGGGCCAAATATTGAGTATTCCTCTTGTAATTGGAGGTGTATATTTAGTCTATAATAGTCGGAATAAAGCTTAGCTTTTTATTGCTAAACTCAATTACATCTGGCATAAATAATCTGAAATCTTTTTCCAATTCTTCATAATGAACTTTTAGCTTTTGTACAGCAATATCCATGTGCCCTTTTTCGCTTGTTCTTCTATGCATTCCCAGAAAAACTTGATGAAGTGGTTCAAAGTGACCATAGGTTCCTAACCAATTTCTCAGTATCATAAATGGAGCGATCCTCTGAGCTCTAGCAGGTAGTAGTCTGTATTTTTTAATCATTAAAATATAGATATCATTCACTGTTTTTTGTAATTCGATATCAGAAAATTCAGACCAATATTTTGCCAAAAAATGATCGTAATAGATATCGGCAACGATACCCGCATAACGATTAAAATAAGGTTTAATGATTTCGCAAGAGTGTTTAAAGTCCAAATGCGCATCAGTAAACTCATCAATAGAACGATGTAGAATCAATCCAGTACGAATGTCTTTGGGATAATTTTCATAAGCATTTCCCTTCACCATATCACCAATTAGATTACCTAAGGCAATTTCTTTATTATTACCCGAAAGGTATATATGTGCTAGAAAATTCATTGGGCAAAAGTATGATTATTTGTTTGGCTTTCATAAACCCTACTCAGCACCCAGCACCCAGCACCTAGGACACAGATGATACGGATATAGCGGATTAGCACTGATTAAAGAATGAAATGCCACCTCTCCACCTCCCCAACTTTCCAGTTCGCCAACTCTTTAATCTCCCATTCCCCAAGTCTTCGAGTTCCCTAGCACCCAGTCACCATCACCCAAAATCATTATTCTTAATTCAAAAACCTACATTTCTTTTTGTTACCTTTATCCTCTTTTATCGTCCAAACTGAAAAGACATCCTCATGATATATTTGAAGCTGATTCGCGAAAGTTATTTGTTTGCTGTTAGAGAGCTGGTAGTCAATAAAACACGTACCTTTTTATCCTTATTGGGGATTACCATTGGTATATTTGCTATCATCTCAGTATTCACTGTTTTTGATTCTTTAGAGAAACAATTGCGAGATAGTGTGAGTGCTTTGGGTAGTAATGTGCTTTTTGTTCAGAAATGGCCTTGGATGACTGATGGGAATGCACCTTGGTGGAAATATATGAATCGTCCTCAACCTTCTTTAGAAGATTTAAAAATCGTTGAAAAGAGAAGTAATCTTACCGAAGCGGTGGCTTTTTCTGTTTATAAGAGAAAAACCATCAAGAATGGTAATAATCTGATGGAAAATATGCAGATTCAAGGAATAACCTACGATCACAATAAAGTGATGTCGGTTGATATTGGTATTGGGCGGTATTTTACTCGTTCCGAAAGTATTAATGGGAGGCAAGTTGCTTTAATAGGTAGTGAAATTGCAGACAATCTATTTCCAAATGAGGATGCAGAAGGGAAGACCTTTAAAATTGGAGGAATGAAAACCTATGTGATAGGGGTAATGGAAAAAAAGGGGGAGGATAGTTTTGGTAATTCTCCTGATAAACAGGTTTTTATCCCTGTGAATTATATGAAATCCTTTGTGGATTTGCGATACAGTGGAAATGCACTGATGGTGAAGGGAAAGCCTAATATTACCAATGAAGAATTGAGAAGTGAAATTACTGGTATACTGAGAGCGGCGCATAGAATAAAACCTGGTGCCGATGATGATTTTGCTATTAATGAAACTTCTGTGATTTCTAATCAGTTCGATCAGTTTTTTGGTATGTTAGCTGGTTTAGGATGGGTAATTGGAGGCTTCTCACTTTTAGTAGGTGGTTTTGGAATTGCCAATATCATGTTTGTATCGGTGAAAGAAAGAACCAATATCATAGGTATTCAAAAATCATTGGGGGCAAAACGGTATTTTATTCTTACTCAATTTTTATTTGAAGCAGTTTTCTTAAGCGTCTTAGGGGGGCTTTTTGGTTTGTTCTTTGTATTTATTCTTGGAATGGTGGCCACCTATGGTTTCGATTGGGAATTGATGCTCAACGAAGGGAATATTATATTGGGTATTTCTGTTTCTTCTATCATTGGATTGATTAGCGGTTTGTGGCCAGCGCTTAAAGCCAGTAAGTTAGATCCCGTTGTAGCTATGCGTAGCCTATAATCAGACTTGATATTTATGAAGCAGATAAAAAATATTCTAGAAACAGAAAAATATATTCGTGGTATTCTGGAAGGTGAGGGTAGTGGTCACGATTGGTGGCATATTCACCGAGTAAGAAATAATGCCATGAATATTGCAAAGGCATATGAGGTGGATATTTTTATTGTAGAAATGGCTGCTTTGTTACATGATATTGCCGACCATAAACTTAATGGAGGTGATGAAGAAATTGGTCCTAGAATGGCAGGGGAGTGGCTGGATAAGAACGAGGTAGGTGAGTCGGAAAAGAATCACATTTTGCTCATTATGCAAGAAGTTTCTTTTAGTAAAGGAAAAGTACCAGCTACTTTGGAAGGAAAAATAGTTCAGGATGCCGATAGGCTTGATGCCATTGGTGCCATAGGTATTGCCAGAACTTTTGCCTTTGGAGGCTTTAAAAAACGCGAAATCTATAATCCCGAAATACAGCCCATAAAATATGCAAGTCTAGAGGATTATAAGAAGAATACCAATCCAACGCTCAATCATTTTTACGAAAAATTGTTGCTGCTAAAAGATATGATGAACACGGAGGAGGCTAAGAAAATAGCTCAGCAGCGACATGATTTTATGGAGACATATTTAGAACAATTTTATGCAGAGTGGGAGGGAGAATTATAGTTCTGATGAGCCTGCAATTCTAGTTAACACCTTAACTTCTCAAGAAATCTATTATTTTTGCTGCATGACAAAACTTAGTTCGAATACTCTTTTAGCAGACTCCTCTACCAGAGGTTTGTTATATATGATGATTGCCGTATTGTTGTTATCATCACCCATATTATTCCTGCCTAAAGAGCAAGCTACATTTTGGATCAATGGTTTGAATACTCCTTTTTTAGATTTATTTTTTAAATACATCACCCATCTTGGGGATGGTTTGGTATTCATTCCGGTCTTTATATTTCTCCTATTTAGAAGTTATGTGAAAGCCGGATTTTTCGCATTCTTCGTTATTCTTGAAGCTCTTATAGTTCAATTGGTATTGAAAAAGGGAGTTTTCGCCCATCTAGATCGCCCCATGGCCTATATTCAAGATTTTGATTTATTACATCAAGTAACTGGCGTTCATTTACATGGTCTCCATACGTTTCCTTCCGGTCATACTCAGAGTGTATTTCTAGTTGCATTCTTCTTAGTATGGGCATTAAAAAAAGGTCCAGCCATCAATCTTCTCATTCTTTCCATAGCTGTCTTAACAGGCCTGTCGAGAGTCTATATCCTCCAGCATTTTCTAATAGATGTGTGGTTTGGAGCACTCATAGGTTTCGGGCTTCCTTTTATTACTATCTATTTATTGCAATGGTTTGGGAAGTTTCCTTCTTCGGAAAAACGATTGATTTTTTGGAAAGAAGTAATGAACGGTAAGTGTTGACGTTCAGGAATTATTTACAACCCAATATGATTACAAATATAATCACGCAGAGGCGCAGAGGCGAAAAGAGTTTGGAGTTATGCTATAAGGTATTACCTAACCCATTAATTAATCATTCTCTCATTCTTTCATTGAATTATTCTTTGTTCCCTTAAACCACCACCCGATGCACTCCAATCTTATAGGGCTGATCTATTAACTCAATAATACGCATATAATCCTCCTCATTTTTTACGAAGTCCACATTATTGGTATCCAAAATTAGGATTCTCATATTCTGCTGCTGACGAATAAACTCAAAATATCCCGACTGAATTTTCTCTAAATATTCATCCTCAATATTTTGCTCATAATCTCGGCCTCTTTCCTTAATATTGGCTTGTAATCTATCAACAGACACATAGAGGTAAACCAATAAGTCAGGCTTTGGAATGGAGGAGTTGATGATATGAAATAAACGCGAATACAATCCGAAAACATCATCTTGTAAGGTCTTTTGAGCAAAGATGAGTGATTTATTGATGAAGTAATCGGAAACAGTGAAGTTTTTAAATAAATCTTGCTTTGAGAGTTGATCGGTGAGTTGCTGGTAGCGCTCTGCTAAAAATGACAATTCTAGAGGAAAAGCGTATTTATCAGCTTCTTTATAAAACTTAGGTAAGAATGGATTATCAGCAAATCCTTCCAATATGATTTTAGCATTATAATCTTCAGAAATCATAGTGGCCAAAGAGGTTTTCCCTGCGCCAATAGTTCCTTCTATGGCTATGTAATTATATGTATTCATTTATCTTTTTTACCTCTGATTGGTCTTTGCATGTACTCAATAATTCACTCATGCTTTTTAATTCTTGTGGATGAATATGTTGCTCCATGATTTCATTTAATGGAATGAGCACAAACTTCCTTTCTTGTATGCTCACATGTGGTATTTGCAGTCTTTCGTCATGGTATATGAGCCCATTATAAAACAAGAGATCAATATCTATACATCTGGCACTATAATTTCCATTCTTGCTTTTTTCTTTTCTTCCTATATCAAATTCAATACCTTGAGTGATGTTTAAACAATCTGTTGGGCTATACTCTGTTTCTAAAACTAAAGCCATATTATAAAAATCCTCCGAATCAAAACCCCAAGCAGCAGTTTCATATATTGAAGATTTTTTAATGACTTTACCCAATTTTTTTGATAATAGATCTATGGTTTTCTGAAGGTAAAATAATCTATCTCCCACATTTCCACCTATTAATAAAGTTAGCTTGTTTTTCATCACTCGAAAGCAAATTTAGAAATTAGAGCTTAGGATTTTATAAAGAATTATAAATATTTATTAACGAGGAATTGGAAGGCCGTACTTTTAGAGTTGAGGAGTCCTTGCCAGATTAATTCTTTTTATGATTTAGTGAAGATTCTCTGTTTCCAAGTCACGGATTGCATAGAAATAGCGAAATTGGAAGAGTCTTTCTAAGAGGTTTTCTAACTTTTGATCATATTGAGGGTCGGTGGCCCATTTTCCCTGAAGGGCATAGATGGTAGTAGCAGAGCCTCTTTTTACAAATCGGAATCTTTTATCTACACTCTTGTGATTTATGTTTTCGATGCTGGCATAGGCTTTTAAATGCTGAATATGCGCTCTGATTCCTGTTCTGACATCAGGAAAATACTCCCCTGCTTCACGATTCCCTGTGGCACCTAAACCGCAAAAATTATTTTGATGACTTTTTACATCGCCCCCATATTTTAAAAAACCAGTTTCTAATATCATCTGACAGAATGCAATATCATGATTCACTCCTTCAGCTATACTTTCTTCCACATAAATTTTAGCCATCTGATTTGCTTGGTCAGATTTTATTTTTGGGTTATAGAACTGCAGCATAGCAGATAAATGATCTATTTCACTTTTACCTTGATCCATAATAAAAACCGAATAGTAATTATTTGGGGTAAAGCCCATGTTTTCCGGCCTAAATGGCGGATTTGCAATGGCTATCATCATAAGCATCATGCCTATAGTTATGGATATGATTTTTTGTAACTTCATTAAGTATTCGTCGTCATACAAATATCCAATATTCAAGATGGAATAACAGTATTAAGCTTTGGTTTCTATTCACAGCGAATTGTTGAAACTGGATAGCATGTCGAGCCTAAAAAACCTGTATATTCGCATAAACAAAAAATAATAAAATGGGACAGTTTTTTAAATTTACATTGGCTTCCGTATTGGGAGTAATTTTAGCCATCTTCCTTTCTATTTTTATATTGATTGGAATGATGACCGCTGCGATTTCGGCAGGTGATGAAGAAACCGTAGTAGAAGAGAATAGTATTTTAAGGATAAAGTTGAATTATCCTCTTAACGATCGTTCGGTGAATGATCCTACTTCAATAATGAATCTCTCAGACTTTGGAAAAGAGAATCCTGGTTTGAATGAGATTATTAAAAGTATTGAAAAAGGAGCTGAAGATCCAAATATTAAAGGTATTTATCTAAACGCACCTGATGTTAGTGGAGGTCCTGCCCAATTAGAGGAAATTAGAAAAGCCTTATTAAAATTTAAAGAGTCTGGGAAATTTATAGTGGCTTATGCTACTGGTTACGGTCAAGGAGCTTATTATTTGGCTTCCGTTGCCGATGAAGTTTATCTTCATCCTGAGGGGATGATTCTTTTTAAAGGATTTGCTTCCGAGATGATGTTCTATAAAGGCTTATTTGAGAAATTAGATGTGGAAATGCAAATCATTCGTCATGGCAAGTTTAAAGCGGCTGTTGAGCCCTTTATGTTAGATAAGATGAGTGAGTCGAATCGCGAGCAAAACACTGCCTTATTAACTTCTCTATGGTCAAATATTTTAAATGAAATATCGGCCTCTAGAAATATCAGTATTGAAAAATTGAATGAAGCTGCTGACCAATTAAGCCTCGATAACCCTAAGAAAGCTTTAGAATTGAAATTTATCGATGGAATAAAGTATCCAGATGAAATTTCAGCTCTTTTAAAAGAAAAGACTGAAAAAGCAGAGGATGATGATCTAGAATTTTTGAGCATTAGTAAATATAAAAACTCTGCTTTCTTTAAGGAAAACAAAGTAGCTAAGGATAAAATTGCTGTGATTTATGCTGCAGGTGAAATTAAAGCTGGAAAAGGCAATGATACATATATTGGAGAAGAAAATATTCGTAAAGCTCTTATTAAAGCACGTGAAGACGACAGGGTAAAGGCCATTGTCATGAGAGTAAATTCTCCTGGAGGTTCTGCTTTAGTTTCTGATTTGATCTGGCGTGAAGTTACTTTAACAACACCTGTGAAGCCTGTAGTTGTTTCTATGGGATATGTGGCTGCATCAGGTGGCTATTATATCAGTTGTGCTGCCGATTATATCTATGCCGACCCTAATACCATCACTGGTTCTATTGGAGTATTTGGTATGATTCCTAATGTTAATGGTTTTATGACCAATAAATTAGGAATTACTTTTGATGAAGTATCTACCAACGAAAATGGGAACTATATCACCATTAATAAAGCATTAACTCCTTACCAACGTGAAGTCATTCAAAGTAGTGTAGAACGTGTTTATGATAGTTTTATTACAAAAGTGGCTAAAGGTAGAAATATGACTAAAGAAGATGTAGATAGAATTGGTCAAGGTAGAGTATGGAGTGGTAGTCAAGCTATAGAAATCGGATTAGTTGATGAGTTAGGAGGAATGAATGAAGCGATTGTAAAAGCAGCTGAGTTGGCAGAAATTGAAACTTATAAATTAAAAGAACTTCCAGTACAGAAAGACCCATTTCAACAAATTTTGGAAGACTTAACCGGACAATCTTCTTCTATCATGATGAAGCATTATTTAGGCGAAAAATATAAATATGTGGAGATGATGGAGAATATGGAAAATCGTGCTGTTATTCAAGCTCGTTTACCTTTTGGAATGTCTTCTATTAAATAGAAATTTTACAATGACGATATACAAAGGCTTTCCTGAATTCAATTCGGGAAAGCTTTTTTTACATCTAACTTCGTGCTTCAAACCATTTTAAATTTTATCCATGGATATATTTCAACAGAAGAAAGCCTTAAGAAGAAAAGTGAAGGAGCTTAAAAGTCAACACACTTTAGCGCAAAAGAAAGAATTAAGTACTCCAATCCTTAAAAAAATAGAGGAGTCTTCTGTGTTTAAATCTTCAGATATTATTATGGCTTATTGGTCAATGGATGATGAAGTATTTACTCACGATTTTGTAATGAAGTGGGCGGAGCAAAAGCGTATTATCCTTCCGGTAGTTAATGGGGATGAATTAGAGTTAAAAGAGTTTAAAGGAGTCGATAAGCTTATTGCAGGAGAGAATTTTGGGATTCCAGAACCTAATGGGCCGATTTTTGAAACACCAGAGCAAATTCAGATGATTATTGTCCCAGGTGTAGCCTTCGATAAAAATAATAATAGAATGGGGAGAGGTAAAGCCTATTATGATAAGCTCCTCCGAGCAAGTAAAGCCTATAAGCTAGGTCTCTGTTTTAGTTTTCAAGTTTTTGAGGAGGTTCCTTTTGATGATTTGGATGTTCAGATGGACAGTGTTGTCTATTAATTTTAATGCTTTTTAGGAAGGAATAAGATCCAGAAAAGGCTCCAAGAAAATTTCTTGAAACCTTTCTAAATATATTTCATTAAAAACTAATCCAGCTCAATTTCCCAAACCAAATCTCCAAAGGTAAGGGTAGCGATTCTATCACATTCTCCATCACCAAAATCTAGCACCAATAAAAACTGATTCTGAATCAATAATTCCATGGTTCCTGATACCGCAAAATGACACATGGCTTTTACTAGTATGGGTTCTGTAATGGTATTTACATAGGTTTTTCCATCTCTATGGGTTCCTGTGGAACCTCCAGTCAGTAACCATTCGTTATCCCACCAATAAGTAGGGTTTTCTATTCCTTTGGTCCATTCTCTATTGTGAATACTTTCTCTTGTGGAAGCTCTTCCATCGGGAAAGGTGATTTTACCGCCTGTAAGTGTGGCCTCAAAATTTAGGTTCTCTGCATCATTAAAACCTTTGTTGATAAGGGTTTTTGCACCTTCAATTTTATGCTCATTGATATAGAATTCTTCAAAGCTGATACTACGAAACGAACCCGGATATTGAATAGGAGCGGTAATCTCTATGACTATTTTGCCTTTTTTTAAGGCACCATGGTAAGTTTCGCAATAGGAGTCCCCATAATCTATGGTAATAGTTCTTGGAAAGAATACACTATCAGGATGTTCTACTATGATTAATGGGCAAGTATCTGTTACTGATTTATAGCCATTAGATTCAAGAATATTACCTGCATAATCGATATCACTATCAATGGCATTCCATAAAACATCTTCAATAATATCACTTTCTCCAGAGTCTATCAGTTCTTGATTTTCTGCTTGAGTATCCTCTGTTTTTTCACAAGAATAAAAGGCAAAGAAAGAGATCAGCAAAGCTGTGATTAAAAGAATTTTCGTTTTCATAATAGGATAATTTTTTATGTTGGATGAGAAATTTGCCAAAGGTTTCATTCATCTTTTACAAATCGATTGAACTGTAAACGCAATGTGTTTCTCAATATTGTTATTTCTTACAAGAATTATTTCAATTCAAAGTTGATTAACTTAGTTTTATATAGAGAATCCATATTGATTCCTATAGGTGCTCCTTTAGTCATAGCACCTAACCAAGCACCATAAGTTGGGTTGGGAAGAACAATATAGGTAGCGCCAAATTCATCCACTTGATTGGCAGCCAATTCATTTCTAGTTTTCGTGTTTTTATCATCATATTCAGAGCTGAAATCACCGAGGTTATCCCCACAAAGAATGATAATATCATGGGTTTCTCTTACCTTGTTTCTTCTCTCTTCTTTATCACTTGTAGAAGTGCGAAGCATAATGTGAGTTTCATCGGCGAATGGAAAACCATGTGCTTGTAAATTCTTTAGGGTAACGGCTGTTAAATGAGCTTTTCTATTACTGATATAGAAAGTTTCTACACCTTTGGTTTCTGCATATTTTAAAAAGGCTAAGGAGCCAGGAATGACTTTGGCTTCTGCTAAATTACACCACTCGTCCCAATATTTAGGATAGTTTGTGTTTTCTAATATACTTCTGGCTGCATGAGGAGAATTATCTAAAACCGTTTCGTCAATATCTACAACAACCGCTAGCTTTTTACTACCCTCGTAATTCTCTACCTTCTCATCTAAACTCAAATGGGCGCTGTTATAAGCTTGATAGCACAGTGCTTTATACTCAGCAGCTCTTTGCACAAATAATGTTGAATAGAGGAGGGCATCATTATCTTTAACATCCTCTGTTTTGGTTTCACATTGGCAGGAAAATATCATCATTCCTAAAACAGGAACTAATAATATAAGGAATAATTTCTTCATTTGATTTCTATTTTGTTGAGTTGATATTAATGGATGGCAAAGATAGTTTATATTTTACTGAAATTATTCGAATGGCAATGATCATGCTGATGGTGATGGGGAGGCTGATTTCATGAGGAATATCTAAGGCATTTAATCCTACAAGAGCTAAAGCTCCAATCATGCATGCGGTGGCGTATATTTCCTTACGCAGAATAAGGGGAACGTCATTATTGAATGTATCTCTAATGACGCCACCAAGAACGGCAGAAATGACTCCCATAATGATGGCAAATCCCCAAGAGATATCCATAGACAATGCTTTTTCCATACCAATAATGGTGAAGACCCCTAATCCAATAGAATCGAATAGGAACAAAGCCTTTCTCCATTTGAGCACATGCTTGTAGAGTAAGAATGTGGTGATAACGGCTAGGAAAATGGTGATTAAATAACTGTAATTGAGCATCCAGTCAACAGGTTGTATGCCGATAAGAAGATCACGAACAGTTCCACCTCCTAGCGCTGTAATAAAAGCGACAAAAAAGACGCCAAAGAAATCATAACGTTTCTCTGCAGCTGACAGGGCTCCCGATACTGCAAAGGCAAAGGTGCCTAGTAAATCTAATATGTTTATAAAATCCCAGATCATAATCTGGCAAATATAGCCATATTCATAAAAAAACAAGCCAGTAAAAATTTTACTGGCTTGTTTCATTTGCTGAATAATTTCAGCAGTATTTTAAGTTGAATTAACGGTACCTATAGGCATCTTCACCTAATTTAGGTCCACGTCTATCGTATTCACTTTTAGTTCATAGGCTAATGTCGATACCTATACTAACACCAAAAGTTTCCTTATCATAAGTTTCAGTATAATTGACAATGTTTTCAGCATCTAAAACATATGTTTCATCATAAGTTTGTTCTAAATAAGAAACATAATAAGCACCTAATTGAGCGGTGAATTTATCATTTATTTTATAAGCAAAACCACCACCAAAAGTATTAGTAGAAAGGCTAAAGCTTAAATTGCTTTGATAATCTTGATTCACGCCAGTTCTTGTTAAAAGAAGTCCAGCACTAGCTAATAATTTCTCAGTAATGTCATATTCTAAACCTAAACCATATTCCATGAAGTTTTTATCTATTAAACTGAGGTCAGCATCATCTTTTGCCCAACCCGCACCTTTATCAAAATAGGTAATTAAACCCAGTTGAACTCTTAATGGATCAATGATTTCATACTGAGCACCTATAGAAAGCATGGCAGGAATATCAGCATTTACTTTATCACCATCAACAAACATATATTCTTTTTCTCCAGTTGTTGGATCCATTCCCATTACAAAGCCTTTATTATCATTTACTTCATTGGTTAAATCCATGTTAGTTTGGAATTCATATTTAACACCGAAGTTCAATTTGTCTTCCATTAATGAAATATTTACACCTAGAATAGGAGTGATTCCACTTCCTTTTTGAACAATATCGGCTTCTTGATCAGCAGTGATAACGCCTAAATATGCAGCTTGTCCAGCTAGCATTTGAGAAGTTGCAGATAATTCAGCTCCGGCTTGATAATAGGCCCCTTGAACCTGTCCAGCATTCATGGCATCAATTTGTTCTTGAGGAACCCCAGCAGCAGAAAGGCCACCTTCTAATTGTGCTCTTTGCGCAGCTGTAATCATACCTGCGCCTTCAAGTTGTGCTAATGTAAAGGTTCCACCGCCACCATCAATAATAGGTTGCATTCCCTCAGCAGCTCCATTAGCCATTACAGCACCACCAGCAGCTTGGTCAGAAACTCCTTGTACATAAGCTCCTGGAGCAGCATCTCCTGAAGGAGTAGTAACAGTTACATTTTTGATATAACCTTCGTAAGTATTTTTAGCAATGATATATCTTGCTCCAGCAAATACAGAAATATTTTCATTGATTTCATAGCTAATACCTGCTTGGACTCCCCAATAGATAGAACTTCCTTGAAATCTCATATCCATATTGTATCCAGTAACTCCAAGAGGTTGTAAGGCAGGAACTAGACTTGAAAAAGGAACTTCCATCAGTGGAACTCCTTTGTCAAATGTTGCGCCACCGCCGCCACCAACAGGATTGAAGCCTACAGAAACAGCTACTTTACCTTTTTTCCATGCAGCATATACTCCAGGAAAAACGGGAGCAGAAATGGTACCTTCATAAGAAGAGTTGTTCAAATGAGGAAATTTGTTTTCAATGGTTTGAGTTTGCCAAATAGATTGGTTGTTAATGGAAAAATGAAAACCATCTCCAAATTTTGTTAAAGCAGCAGGATTATAGAAAACAGCATCTATATCAGTAGATGCATTTCTCATCATCATTCTTGTCCATGCTGTACTTTGATTGGTGTTGTGCACCAACCCCCCTGAAAAACCTATCTGTGTAAGCATTAAAAAGCTTACAAAAACGAGTAATTTTTTCTTCATCTTAGTTTTAGTTTTGTTTGAATTTGACCGCAATATACGTTTTTTTTGGAAAAATGAAACCGAAGAGTCGAAAACTGCTTTTGCTCTTGCTTCAGCTTTGCTATCACTTCTTGTCTAATATTGAATTGTAAACAAATAAAAAGTCTGAAACATATGATGTATTTCAGACTTTAAAATTCTTTTTTAAAAAAACTTATAGGGTTACCCATTTAAGTCTCGTGTAATTTAATCGAAGCGTAAGCAATCGGTTTATGCTCTACGCATCTCTGAATGATTTTATCTAAAATTGATTGGCGATGATTCCTTCTGTTAAATCTAAAGAA
>NZ_JABKBZ010000075.1:0-23841 GCF_013166635.1 Lentimicrobium sp. S6
ACCTAGAGACTTTCAATGTGAGCTTAGCAGTAAGTGACGAGTTTGGTTGTGTGGATAGCATCAGCCATGGGGTACAGCGCTATCCTTGTATCTTCGTGAACTTTGTGACCGATACCAGTATTTATTGCGAAAGACAAACCATTATCTTTACAGACAGTAGCATAATAGATGAAACGGCGACCATCACCAATAGAGAATGGAAATTTGGGGATGGCTACGAAATCAATACCGGTGCTGAAGTGGAAATGGTGACTCATGCTTATGAAACTTCTGATGTGGAACAAGGATATACCATTACTTATGTGGTGACCTTTGATGTGGATGGCGATATGCTTACCGATACTGCTAGAAAAAATATTATGGTTTATCCAAGCCCTTATACCGACTTCGATGTGAATAATATCTGTGATGGTGAAACCGCATTACTAATTAGTAATACCAATGCCAATAACTCTATTTTAGCATCTTGGACTTGGAACTTTGGAGATGGACAAGACACCACTGTCATTGGCAATGAGGTGAATAATGCCATCAATCATCTTTATGAGCAGAGTGGTGTTTATGAGATCAGTTTAATGGCGCTCACCGACCTGGGTTGTCGAGATACGGCTTTTGGTGGCATTGCGGTGAATCCTATGCCAGTAATACACTTTGTGGCCGATACCAATGCTTTCTGTGGAATAGGTGATATCTTATTCACTGACAGCTCTACACTAGAGAGTGGAAGTATTATTGAGCGTTATTGGAACTTTGGAGATGGCATCAGTGCCAACTCTCCTCTAGATACCATTTTACATACTTATATTCCTTTTGAAGAGCAGTTGAATGAGTTGTTTACGGTGAGCTTAACTGCCACCAGCGACTCCGCTTGTTCTGCTACCGATAGCATTATGGAGATGATTAGTTTATATTCCATGCCGCTGCCTTCCTTTGAGGTATATCCGGACTCTGTGGCCATCACAGATATACAGGATATCATCTTGGTAAATAATAGTGAGAATGCTATTTATTATGAGTGGTTGATGTCGGATAGTATTCTTTGGGAGGATGTCTACGAACCACATGTCTACGAGAAAATCCAAGACACAGGCAGGTTCAGCCTAAAACTGTATGCGGAGTCTATGGATGGTTGCTTGGACTCTACCGATAGTTATTTTGTAGTTTATCCTGTGCTTCGCTTCTTTGTTCCCAATGCCTTCTCTCCCAATGGTAATGGGGTGAACGAGTATTTTGGTCCACAAGGAAGGTACTTCGAGGACAAGAGCTATAACTTTAGAATCTTCAATCGCTGGGGTAAGCAGGTTTATGAAACCAATGACTACTACCAACCTTGGGATGGCATTGATGAAAGCACTGGCGAAATTGCTCCGATTGGTGTTTACGCCTATGTAATAGAGCTGGTGGACTTGAATGGTAACGTGGAGACTTATAAGGGTTCTGTTACTTTGATTTTGTAGCTTAGGGCATAGCGCTTAGGGCGAAGCTGGAGACTTGGCGTTTTTCAAGTTCAAAGTTTCAAGTTTCAAGTTCAAAGTTTCAAGTTTACCCTGCAGCATCATGAGTTCAAAGTTTAAAAAGCTAGTCCTGACCGCAAGGTCATGGGTTCAAAGTTCAATGGAGTAAACTGGAAGATTAGTTTTTTAAAACGAGCTGGAGTGCTGGTGATGGGGGTAGCTGGCGAATTGGCGAATTCACATGCTTAAATCCTTGATAATCCGCATAATTCGTGGAGATTCGAGAATCCTTTTAACTCGAAGGTATTAGCAAACAACCGAGTAATGATCAGTGTAAATTCGTCAAATCAGTGTCATCCGTGTTCCATCTTCTTTTGCGAGCTGGAGAGCTGGGGACTTGGAGAGCCATAAAAGCTAAATCTAATAATTAATCCGTGCAGATCCTTTAAATCCGTGTCATCTGTGTTCCTTCTTCTTTTGCGAGCTTAGCGATTTTCCTTTGCATTTTCTTTGGGTGAAATTTATTTAACTGTTAGTGCTGGAGAGCTGAAGATGGGGAGAAGCTAAATACTAATAATTAATCCGTGTAGACCCTTTAAATCCGTGTCATCTGTGTTCCTTCTTCTTTTGCGAGTTGGAGAGCTGGAGAGCTGGGGACTTGGAGAGCCAGAAAAGCTAAATCTAATAATTAATTCGTGCAGATCCTTTAAATCCGTGTCATCTGTGTTCTATCTTCTTTTGCGAGCTTAGCGATTTTCCTTTGCATTTTCTTTGCGTGAAAACACAATATTTGGGCTTGAAGATTAGAGAATAGGAGAGCTGGTGAATTGGCGAAAGCAAAAACCTCTAGAACTCTAAAGAACAGACAAAATAGCAATATCATTCGGAAAGAAAAAAAACATATTAAACGAAATTATTGACTAAATGTCGAATAGAATCATAAAAAATTGGCAACCTTCTAAAGCAGACTCTCCAATTCGTATGGCCTCCTCCAAAAAAGAAGAATTGCTGAAACAAGCTTAAAGTAAATTCTTCTCTAAGGCCTGATACCTATCAATTAGAGGCGGATGAGAATAATTCACAAAAACATAAGCTGGATGAGGTTGCAAATTACTCAAACTATTTTTTGAAAGTTTAATTAAAGACATTTGAAGGTCTTGCCCTAAATCATGCTCACGTGCAAAATCATCCGCCTGATATTCAAACTTCCTACTCAAGATATTCATCAAAATCCCAAGCAGCATTGATATGGGAGAGTAGAGTATAGAAAAGCCAATAAGACCAAGATAAAAGTGAGAACTAGATAATTGTAAATCTTGAGCCACCACTTGGTTTAACAGCAAACTAACAGCTGAATCAGGAGCAATAAAAAGGGATAAAACATAGAGCATCAAGCCTGTTTGAGCTAATCCTAAAATAATATTTGACAAGGTATGTTTCCGCTTATAATGTCCTATTTCGTGTGCCAAAACAGCTATAATTTCATTCACTTCCAAATCATTAATCAAGGTATCGTATAATACGATTCGCTTTTGTTTTCCTAAGCCAGTGAAATAAGCATTGGCCTTGGAACTTCGCTTTGAACCATCCATCACATAAACATGATCCAACTGAAAACCCAACTGAATAGCCATCTTTTCAATAGATTCTTTGAGTTCACCCTCCTCTAGTTCTGTTTGTTTATTAAATAAAGGAACTATTAAACGCGCATAAAAAGCAGTCATAAATATCATAAACACACTTAAAATACTCCAAACAATCCACCAAAAATCTTGCGGAACAGACTCATAAACCCAAACTACTAAGGCAATAATCCCTCCTCCGAGTACAATTGCTAAAAGACTACCCTTTATCTGGTCCAACCAAAAAGTCTTTTGAGTCATCTTATTGAAACCATATTTATCCTCCAACACAAAATGATAATACCAAGTAAATGGCAATGAGAGGAGGCTAGAAAACAAGCCTATTCCTCCAAAAAACAATAAGGAGCGGAGTATTTCAGATTCAAAAACCAAATTAACTTCAGCACCCAGCCAACCAAAACCACCAAAAAACCAAAATACTAAAGTCAACAAAAAGCTAAAACCTGAATTGATTAATGAGTAATTAAACTTTTCCTTTTTATAATTCAGGTTTTTCATCTGATTATCTTCAGAAAAAAAATCTTTAAGAATGTCTGGTATAGCTTTTGAATAATAAGAGGCATTTAAAAACTCTAGAATCTTTTCAGTTATAAAACCGAATATCAAAAGCCCCAAAAACAACCAAGTTAAATCTTCGTACATAATGATTTGCTTTAATTATGCAAAATAAATATAATTTCCTGCTTATTCTTCTTTTTTTTAAAGGAAAGATCTGTTTCATATAAAAATCATCTTAAATTATTCAATTGAGATACAACCTTTTGACCCATTTTTCTTGTCCATAAAAAACAAGTATTTTTGAATAAATATTTTTCATGAAATTTATAAATAAAAAAAGCATATTTCCACTCCTCATTTTAGGACTCGTTTCTTCTTGCCAAAAAAGTAGTAATACCCCTATTCCAATAGAGCCAGTGATACCTACACAAGAAGTAAGTGTTATTGTTTTATTGGGCGATGGAATGGGAATTCCACAAATAACCGCCTCTTGGCACGAGCATGATTTCTTAAACTTACAACGTTTCCCCTACACTGGATTAACCTTAACTCACACTGTAGATAAAATAATTACAGAATCGGGTGCTGGTTCAACCGCTTTATTTACAGGTGTTAAAACAAAATATGGATACCAAGGGATGGGCCCCCAAGGACAGAATTTAGAAAGTTTATATAACTATTTAAAGCAGGAAGATTATCTCACAGGAATCATTAGTACTTCTTTTCTTACTGATGCCACCTTAGCGGCATTATACCGTCATGGAAATGATAGATATGATTACGAAAATATCGCCTTTGATTATTCTCATCATTATGCCGACTTCACCATCGCCGGCGGACAAGACCATTTTGACAATAGAAGTGACCAAATCAATTTAATAGACAGCTTGAAATCTCAAGGGGTTCAAATATTTTACGGTAATGATGCCATATCTGGAGTGCAACATTTACCTAGTATTGGCTTTATGGATCCACTTCGTCCTCCTTATATTTTAGATGGCAGAGCCGATTTTTTAAAGAACGGAAGCTTAAAAGCTTTAGATTTATTTAAAAATGAGCCCTTTTTCTTATTTATAGAAGGGGCCTTGGTAGATCTTGCTGGCCATGATGAAAGTATAGAAAATCAAGTTTCAGAAACTTTAGAATTTGATGAAGTAGCAGGTTTGATGCTAGATTATGCTGAGCAGAACGAGAATGTATTAATAGTAGTGGTTTCTGATCATGAAAGTGGGGCACTAACTTTGCTTCAAGGAGATGGAATGAATTACATTCCCAATTATGCCATTGATGAACACAGTGGTGGAATGGTTCCTGTTTTTGCATATGGGCCTGGCGCCGAAAATTTCACCGGAATGATGGACAATTCTGACATCTATTATAAAATAAAGAATATTATTGACCAAAACTTAAGCAAATAAAGGCATGCGACATCTATTTCTTTTCTTTTTCTTCAGCATTTCTGGGTTAATCATCGCGCAGAACTCTATTCGTATTAACGAAGTTTGCAGTAGAAACCTTTCTATAATTAATGATGAGGATGGCGATTATGAAGATTGGATTGAAATTTATAATCCAGATACCATTCCTATTTCGCTCAAAGATTATTATCTCTCCGATGATAAAGACGAACTTGAAATGTGGGCATTTCCTGATATCATTCTTGATGCAAATGAATACCTTCTTATTTTCGCTTCTGGAAAAGACAGAAACCAACCTATAGATCACTGGGAAACAGCACTTCATGGAGACAGTATTTGGCGCATGAGCAATCCTGAGATTCAATCACAAGAGGACTATATTCTTTGGACTGATAGTGATTATGATGATTCCTCATGGATAGAAGCTAGAGGAGGTTTTGGAGTGGGTTATGAAAATCTAGAAACCATTACCGATACTTCTACTATCTTTTTAAGACAAGACTTTTTTCTAACCGATACTTCCAAAATCTTAAATGCTGTTATACATGCTTATTATGAGGATGGATTCACCGCTTATTTAAATGGATATGAAATCATGCGACCAGGGATGGTTGAAGATGGTGTAAAACCTCCATATAATAAAAAAGCTTTTGATTCTCATCCTTCGAAAATTGATACTGACCAAAATCCGGAAAGTTTTGTTATAGAGAAAGAATTGTGGAAAACGCTGCTTAAAAACGGACGGAACATTTTAGCTCTAAGTACACATCTAAAAGAAGTAGATTCCATCGTGATTAAACCTTGGTTATCTTTTGCCATTTCCGATAGTATTTATCAAAACGATAGCTTAGTGGCTACCTTGGAGCTTGGTAGTTTGCCCCTTCATACCAATTTTAAAATTAGTGGAGATGGCGAAAATATTTACCTCTTTCATAAAACCAATGGTTTAATCGAAAAATTTGAGGTTCCAGCTATATCGTCTAACATATCTTTTGGTAACCACCGTTGGTTAAAAGATTCAGTGGGGTTTTTCAAACAATGTACTCCTGGTCTTATTAACTCCTATGGCATTAAAATAGCCATTATCCAAGACAGTGTTGAGCTAGAGCATTCATCTGGTTATTATCAAGATTCTGTTCTTATTTCTGTGACCAATATAAATAGTGATTTTCAAGTTTATTATACCATAAATGGTAGCTTACCAACTAAATACTCAAATCTATACGATACCGCATTTCATCTAGATTCTACATCCTTAATCCGTATGGCCTTCTTTACAGATTCACTCATTCAAGGTCCTGTAAGCAATTTTACTTTTTTTATTAATGAGGATTCTGAACTAGATGTGATTTCCATTTTAATGAACCCCAATGATCTTTGGAATCCGTATACTGGAATATACGTATTGGGCTATCACCATTATTATGACCCTCCCTATTTTGGTGCCAACTATTGGCAAAATTGGGAAAAAGCAAGTCATATTCAATATTTTAACGCCAATGAAGAATTGCTTTGGCAACAAGATCTAGGAATTAAAATACATGGAAACTATACTCGACAATTGCCACAAAAAAGCTTTGGGTTTTATGCCAAATCTGAATATGGCTTATCATCACTTCCAGCTGACTTCATTCCTAGCAAGAACCATATTAAGGAACCCAAGCGGTTCCTGATACGAAATGCGGGAAACGATTATTCCTTAGCGCGCTTTAGAGATTTGTTAATTCATAGAAGAATGATGGCTACTGGTATAGATATTCAAAGCGGAAAACCTGTACTTGCTTTTTTAAATGGGGAATATTGGGGAATGTATCATTTTAGGGAAAAAATTGATCGTTTTTATTTGGAAAACAATCATGGCATAAACCCTGATGAAGTTAACCTTTTAGAACAAAATGGCCTTCTCATCAGTGGTGATAGAAACGATTTTGAAGAATTGATAAATTTCATAAAATCCTCTGATTTAAGTCTGGAAGATAATTTCAATAGCGTAGAAGAACAAATAGAATTGGACAATTGGATTGACAATCTAATTTCCAACTTCTATCACTATAATACCGATTGGCCCCAACATAATACTAAATTTTGGAATGCCCCCGGACATAAATGGAGACAAATACTTGTAGATCAAGATGTCACCATGGGAATTACAGGAGGACATACCGCAAATCGAGATCCTTTTGACCGTATTCACAATGACAGCCTTTCCTATCTAGCCATCAGCTATAATCATTTCCTTGAAAATGAAACCTTTATCAGAGATTACTCCAACCGGTTTGCCGATTTATTAAACACTATTTTTCTACCCGAAAATTACCTCCCTATGGTAGATGAGATAGTGGAAGAAATGGAAGGCGAAATGCAAAGACATGGGGAAAGATGGAATACTAGTTACACCGCATGGCTTAACGGAACTTATCCTAACAGAGTGAGGACTTTTATTGAGGAAAGAACACCTTATTTGCGCCAATTCTTAAGATCCCATTATAGCCTTGGAGTTTATGATACCGTCACCCTTTCTGTAAATCCTCAAGGAAAAGGCCAAATCAAATTAAACACCATCTTCATTTCTGAGAATGATTGGTCAGGAATCTATTTTGATTCTATACCTATAAGGCTCGAAGCCATTCCAAATCCAGGATATCAATTTGTAGCTTGGGAATCAGAAACCTCTCCCCAGCTGGCTGATTCCAGTAGAATTATAGAATCTTGGCATTTAAAACCTCACGATGATATTACCGCCATTTTCTATTCTGAAACGGGCCAAGAAGATACGCTTAGAATTGCTTTTACGGAGTTTAACTATCGCTCCTATGAACAAGCTGATGCCGGTGACTGGATAGAGATCTATAATTTAGAGGAGGACACCATGAATTTGACTGACTGGTCTCTGCAAGGTTATCAACCCTTTGAAAACTGGAAATTCCCTGAACATACCAAATTAGCGCCTCACTCCTTTTTAGTGATTGCTAACGATACTTCTGCTTTTCATCAGTGGCATCCTCAGGTATCGAATATGGTGGGCCCTATTTCGTTTAAACTAAAATCGGAGGAAGAGGAAATTAAACTTCTCGATGAATTTAATAGAGTGATGCAGCACATGAGTTTTACAAGAAATGAGCCATGGCCTGTAAATGAAGAAACTTCTCAAAGCATCGAACTAATCGACTTAGAAAGTAATTATAGCTTAGCTGAAAATTGGCAATTGGGCTGCCCAGGTGGAAGTCCAGGAGTAGCGCCAAAAAACTGCCAAGAAATCTATCCTTTAATTTTCACCGAAATCAATTATAAGCAACATGAACAATATCCTGTTGCCGATTGGATAGAAATGAAAAACATAGGAAACGATACCATTAATTTAAGCCATTGGAGGTTTAGTGATGGAAATCTAAAGAATGCCTTCCAGTTTGTTGAAGGAACTTTTATTCTTCCTCAAGAGAAGGTATTACTTATTGAGGACACAAGCAGTTTCTTTAGGTATCAAGAACAAAAAGGTAGATTTTTCGGCCCGCTAGATTTTGGCTTCTCCGCCTCGGGCGAAGAATTATTAATCACAAATGAGTTTGGGCTAGAATTGATGTCACTTGAATATTCCAATGATTCACCATGGCCAGAGAATGCTGCTGGAACTGGATTCACGATAGAATTAATAGACGAGAATTTAGATATGAACCTCGGCGATAACTGGACCACCAATTGCTTTCTGGGCACCCCTTGGCAAGACCTTGATGTTTGCATAAAAGCTGATGCATTGCTTATTACTGAATTAAAATATCAATCCACACCTGAAGAAAATAGTGGTGACTGGATTGAGATTAAAAACATCAGTGATAAGAATATAAATCTATATGGTTGGAATTTACGACATCAATTTGATACGATATATATTGACACCAATTATATGCTTTATCCTGAGGAATACATTGTCTTAGCGGCTGATACTGCTGCTTTCTATTCTGTTTATGAAAGAGACATAATTGCTTTGGCTACAAATTCTTTCGATCTGAGTAAAGAAGAAGATCAAATCAACATTTGTGACCCATATTATTTTTCTGGAAACTTCATCAGCTATCATCATCAATTAAACTGGCCTATATATTCTATAGATACTAATAACAGAACTTTGGAGTTAATAAACATGGAGGCCAGTTATTTACCTGAAAGTTGGAGAGCGAGCTGCGAAAATGGAACTCCTGGGCTTCCTCCTTCCTATTGTATTACTGATGGACTAGATAGTTTCGGATCATTAGCTTATGAAATCAAGCTTCATCCGAATCCAAGCGCTGGAATGGTCAGTCTAGAGGTAAAACTAGAGGAGGCTGAAAAATTAAATATTTCTGTTTCCAATATTCAAGGTGTTCTTGTTCTTGAAAAAAATAGTGGATTTCTCTATTCTGGTCAGCAAAGTTTATGGCTTGATATGAGTCATTTGGAAAGTGGAGTTTATTTGGTAGAAGTGAGAGGAAAGAATGGCAGCGTGCAACAAAAAATGATTAAATTAGGGGAATGAAGCAAAAGATAGCTATAGTTTCTGTCATCAACGATTTGGTGACCGATCAACGAGTAGATAGAGCCTGTAGAGCCATTTTAAAAAAAGGCTATCAAGTAACCTTAGTCGGACGAGTGCAAGCCAAAAGCCTTGCCATGAATGAAAGACCCTACTCCACCCACCGCATGAAACTGCTCTTTACTCGTGGTCCTGCTTTTTACTTGGAATACCAAATTCGACTATTCCTATTTCTATTATTCAGAAAGTCTGATTTATTATGGGCGAATGATTTAGATACCCTCCTCCCCAATTTTCTCATTTCTAAGATTAAAAAAAGTGAAATCATTTATGATAGCCATGAGTTGTTTTGTGAAGTTCCTGAACTCCTCAACAATCCAAAGAAAAGAAAAACTTGGAAGCGGCTGGAAAGATGGATTTTTCCAAAATTGAATAAAATCATCACAGTCAATCAATCCATTGCTAACATTTATGGAAACGAGTATCAAAAAGACCTTAAAGTAGTTCGCAATATTCCATTAAAGAGGGAATTAGAAAACATCAAAACCAAAGAGGAACTGGGCTTACCTACAGATAAAAATATCATTATACTTCAAGGAGCAGGTATTAATATGCAAAGAGGTTCTGAGGAGGCTGTTGAGGCCATGCAGTGGGTTAAAGATGCAGTATTGCTAATTGTTGGAAGTGGTGACGTTATTGAGCAATTAAAGCAAATGCGAGTGGATTTAGCTTTGGAAGAAAAAGTCATCATCACCGGAAAAGTACCTTATGAAAAATTAGCTCAATACACCCAAATAGCAGACTTGGGTTTGAGCTTTGATAAAGACACCAACCTCAATTATCGTTTTAGCTTACCTAATAAACTCTTCGATTATATACATGCCGATGTTCCAGTATTGGTTAGCAATTTGGTGGAGATAGTAAGAATAGTAAAAGACTATCAAATTGGTGATGTGATAGAAAACCATGAGCCCAAGCATATTGCCAAAAAAATGCAAGCATGTTTCTCCAATAAAAAGCGATATTTCTCCTGGACAAAGAACCTTAAGAAAGCCCAACAAGAATTGAGTTGGGAAGTAGAAGAACAAAAAATTCTGGATTTGATTGGAGAGTAAAAGAATTATAGTGCAGGCGGGAGAACTGGAGAATGTTCATTGTTCATTGTTTAAGGTTAAGTTCGATGCGGGATGGTAGAGCCTTAGATAATCAGTGCTAATTCGCTAAATCCGTGTTATCTGTGTTATATTTTCTTTGCGTCCTTAGCATGTTTTCCCTTTGCTGATCTTTGCGTGAAATTTATTTACCTGTTAGTACTGGTTGCTGGGTACTGGTTGCTGGGTGCTGGGTGCTGGGTGCTGGGTGCTGGAGACTTGGGGAGCCAGAGAAGCTAAATACTAATGATTAATCCGTGCAAATTCGCTAAATCCGCGTCATCTGTGTTCTATCTTCTTTGCGTCCTTAGCATGTTTTCCCTTTGCTGATCTTTGCGTGAAAACACATTGCACAGATGAACGGAGAGTGATACTAATCTCCTAATTCAAACTAGGATCATTAGGGAAGTTTACCCAAAATTTATAATCATCACCCAAGCCAGCAACGCTATCTTTCCACATTCTATTGGCAGGTTTATCAATCAATTCAGTAAGATTGGGCTGTCCAACTAACCAACTAAACTCTTTCAACTCCTCGTTCAGCTGATTTTCTGTCCAACCACTATACCCAATATAAAAGCGAATATCTTTATTGCTAATCTCTCCTAAATGTATCAAGTTCTTCACATCATCAATTTCACCTCCCCAAAATAAACCTTCTTTGATAGGCTGACTGTTGCGAATAAAATCACCCCTCTTATGAATAAAAAACAGGTTCTTAGTATTCACTGGGCCACCAAGATAGACTTTAGCATCAAAGTCAGGAAATCCCTTCACAATATCGTTAAACTTGACATCTAAAGGCTTATTGATGATTAAACCAAAAGAACCTTCTTCGCTATGATCGGCAAGTAAAACCACTGCTCTATCAAAATACTTATCCTTTAAAGCAGGTTCCGAAATTAATATGCTTCCTGATGTGGGTGTTATATTTGTTGGTTTCATGATCTATAGTTTTTGTTGAGTTAAACTGCATACCAAAGAAATAGTTTGTCATTGGATTTCGATTCCTTCTCATTAGGATTTTCATTAAAATCACCTAATTTTGGGCTCTGATACTATTATAGACCCATTTCTTGGATTTATGGTTGTATCACATCTAAAATCATACCAATTGAAATGACAAGAAAAAACCATTTTCAAAAATACAAAGACTTCAGGAAACAATTTCCTGAATTTTGTTATCAATCCTTTAAATATACTCAGAATCAGCAGGAGTTAGAAATCGTATTTGAGTTTAGCATGGGTGAGGATCATCATTTCTCACCAAAACATCGATTTCAAATTCCTGAAGAGGTTTCTATAGAGGATATTCCAAAGACAGAATTAGACCTTATGGTTTTTCATTTAGGCATGGTAGAGCTCATCTCCTATTGGAAATGCGCCTGCCCTCCCCGCCTTTTCATAAAAGATTTCAAACTCAATTTGGAACAAATAAAATGGTGGAAGAAGCTTTATTTCGAAGGCCTTGGAGAGTTTTTCTACCTAAATAGCATAGAAACCAATGTGGATGATTTCATGGAAATCATCTGTGATGAGGCTCCTGAAATGCCCAAACCCATTAATACTAAACTTCTAGAAAAAGTGATGGTTCCCATAGGTGGAGGAAAAGATTCTGTGGTTAGTTTGGAAATTCTGAAAGAAATGGATAAAGTACTTATTCCATTCGTTATCAACCCCAGAGGAGCCACTTTAGAAAGTATTAAGAATGCTGGTTATGAGACCTATGATGCCTTCTTCACAAAAAGAACTATCGACAAGCATTTGATCGAATTAAATGCTCAAGGGTTTCTAAATGGTCATACTCCTTTTTCTGCCATGTTGGCATTTTTAAGCTTAATTGCTGCACGTTTTAATAAGGCTAAATATATAGCCTTAAGTAATGAATCCAGTGCCAATGAAAGCACCGTAAGTGGAACCAATATCAATCATCAATATTCTAAATCCTTTGAATTTGAGGAGGATTTCAGAAATTACTATCAGAAATACATTCATAGCGGCATAGAATATTTTAGTTTTCTAAGGCCCATCAGCGAACTACAAATAGCTAGTTTGTTCAGCAAATTTAAGCAGCATCATTTGAGTTTTAGAAGCTGTAATGTGGGTAGCAAGGAGAATATTTGGTGTGGGCATTGCCCTAAGTGTTTATTCACCTATATCCTACTTAGTCCCTTTATTCCTCAGCAAGAAATGCATCAGATATTTGGTAAAGCATTGCTCAACGATATGAGTCTTAAACCTGATTTTCTAGAATTAAGAGGCCTTGCCGAAACCAAACCCTTTGAATGTGTTGGAACAGTGCATGAAGTAGAGCTTTCCCTTAAAAATGCTCAAAAAGAATATTTCGAGGAAGCTTTAATGCAAAACCTCTCCAAATCCTCGTCAACTCAAGAACTAAAGAATGCTTTAAAAGACTGGAATCCTCAACATTTTGTACCCGCTGTATTTGAAAACCTCCTCAAAGAAAAAATAGCGCTATGAGGGATTTTATAAAAGAAAAAATTGGAAAAAGGCGTATCGTCATTCTTGGATTTGGAATGGAAGGGCAATCGAGTTTAAGATATTTCGATAAAATAAAATTAGAAAATCCGTTGCTTATTGCCGATGGAAATGAGAAGATTCAAGAACATGTCGAGATTCAAAAACTTGGAATTCCCGTGCTATGTGGAACTGATTATCTTGACCATTTAAGAGCAGATGATTTCATTATCAAATCGCCTGGTGTACCTTTAAGGAAATACAGACCCGATTTAAAAAGCTTTTCACAGACTAGTCTTTTTTTAGAGTATTATCAAGATCAAATCATTGGCATAACAGGTACCAAAGGAAAAAGCACCACCTCTACTATGATGCATCGTATTTTGGAGGCGCAAAATCAGAAATCGTATCTGGTTGGAAATATCGGACAACCCGCTTTTGATTTAATTCCTCAGATATGCGAACAAACATGGATAGTCTACGAGTTGAGTGCCCATCAGCTACAATGCGTCAGACAAGGCCCACAAATGGCTATTCTTTTGAATCTGATGCCAGAGCACCTAGACTATTTTGGAAGCATTGAAGCTTATTATCAAGCCAAATTGAATATTTTCAAGAATCAGAATAAGGGTTCCTTTTCTTTTATCCATCAGAAAACCCAAAACAAAATAGATAAAGCTATTGCCTGTAAATTAAGGACTGAGTTAAGAGAAGATGCTATACTTTTAGATGGAAAAATACTCATTTCACAGACGGATCTAAAATATTTATTAGGTCATCATCATTTAGAAAATATCCAAGCCCTCATGGAATTGATTCTATTTAAAAAATTAGATATAGCCAAAGCATTAGAGAGTATTAAAAACTTTCGACCTCTTCCTCATCGCCAGGAGTTATTAGGAGAGCAAAATGGACTTCGATTTATCAACGATAGCATCTCCACCATACCTCAATCTGCCATTCAGGCCATCAAAGCCATTGAGAAAGTGGACTATTTAATACTTGGAGGCTTAGACAGAGGAGTGAATTATGGCGAGTTGGTGGATTATTTAAAAGATAGGTCCTTCGAAAAAATATTTTTTTTAGGAAAAGCAGGTCAACGAGTTTTGGAAGAGTTGCAAGAGCAGTCTAACAAACTGAATTTTGACTTTTCTTGGCATAGCAAATTACAAGATATTAGAAATGAGCTGCTTCAAATTTCAAAAGGAAACGTTCTACTTTCCCCAGCAGCCGCAAGCTACGATGCATTTATCAATTTTGAGGCCCGTGGAGATTACTTTCGAGATATTTTTTCAGAAATAAGTGAAAATAATTGAAAAAAGTCTTGCATGGGAGAAAATTTGATGTATTTTTGCACCCGCGTTCAACGCAAAAGAGTTCTTTAAAAAAACGGTTTGGTAGTTCAGTTGGTTAGAATACGTGCCTGTCACGCACGGGGTCGCGGGTTCGAGTCCCGTCCAGACCGCTTCTTTTTCATTTATTGAAAATAGCGATACGTTTTGAATTCTTGGTTTGGTAGTTCAGTTGGTTAGAATACGTGCCTGTCACGCACGGGGTCGCGGGTTCGAGTCCCGTCCAGACCGCTTCTTTTTCACGCAGTGAAAATAGCGTTACGTTTGAATTATTGGTTTGGTAGTTCAGTTGGTTAGAATACGTGCCTGTCACGCACGGGGTCGCGGGTTCGAGTCCCGTCCAGACCGCAACAAAGTCCTGTAAACATATTGTTTTCAGGACTTTTTGCATTTTAGTAAGCAATATTTTGTATCATTAGTAAGCATTTTCTTAATGACACTGAGAATTTCTTTTTTCCCAACATTAATTTGTAATCCCCCACCTGCAAACTTGGTATGGTATTTTTTTCAATTTCTTCCTATTCAGAGCATATTTCAACAATTGAATATATACTTCTTCGGGCTTCTTAATAATCAATAATCCCACACCTTGGCTTAATAAGAATTAATTTCCATTTGTTTTAACGATTGTTGGAATACCTAATATTTTGTGGTCATTTACCTTGTCAGTCATTGCAATAACAGCTATCAGACGCAAGATATAACTTTTAGCTACCCTACATTGACCTATAAATACCTGAAACAGATCTTTGCCAATAAAAGGTCTTATTTTATCGATATTGCCTCGTAGATCTTTTAATAGTCCGTTAATCCATGTTCAAATTTATATTTATTAATATCAGAATCACCGGATACAATATGATTAAAAACATCTTCGATTTCTGTTAATTGTATTTCTTCTTCTAATGGAATTGAAAGTCCATAAGATGTGGATAAAATAGGATATATAGTATCATCGATGTTTGTATTCACAACAAATGGGATGTTTAATAAGTTTTTATTAATGATATTTACATCAGAAAAATTTGACACCCCTTTTCTCATGCTTTTATAGATAGACCCGCCCCCACTGAATACAATGGGTCTGTTTTTTAAAGCATCTATTAATTTATCAATGGGCAACTTATGAATATCCTTCCTAAAACTAAATGAATCGATAATAGCATCCTTCATTTCACTTACATTATTTTTAAGCTGGTTATGGTATGTAGTTATACTTGACTTAAACAATGAGATGTCTCCTTGGGAAGTGAAAAACAATTCTTGCACATCTCTTATGTCCATATCATCCTTTGTTCCGATATATTGTTCGAATATATAATTCAAGCCTTTTGGAAAAGAAATTACCGAATGTATATCGGGTTGGGTTCCGTTTAGAGTAAAGAAAGCGATATCGGTAGTACCACCCCCAATATCAACCAAAAGACTCATACCATCTTGTATTCTTTTTTGTTGGGTAATAGAAGATAAACCAGCAAAAGCTTCAGGAACTACATTCAAACCGAACGTATACAATTCTTCTTCAGTAAAATTGTAATCTATTTTTGTTTGTTCTTTAAGCTCAGGGTATGTGAGTTTTAAGTAGTCGGATTTAGTCTTGATTTTCTCAACCAATCTATAAGCGGCTATTAGAAACGCATAGGCTTTTCTTTTTTGAGAATCGAACACAGCCTTCTCACTACCACTTGGCACACCAAACTGAATAAAAAAATCTTCTCCTAACTTCTCCTGAAGGATAAGTATAACATTGGCAATATACCAAACAGATAATAATTCAGGAGCGATATTATCGTTCCACTTGATGTTACTGAAAGAAGCCAATTTAAAATATCGGAAACGGAGTCTGTGTTCTCTTTTTCGAGCTAATTGTTTGACTATTTTTTCATGTTCTTCTGTTACTTTTCTACATTCCTGTTTCCAGTTTTCATGTATCAACTGAAATTCGTCCATTAAATCATTTGTTTTTTTCTTCCATGCCTTGTGCTCCGTTTCAAACAATTCTTTAATGGATTTGCACTCTTTTTCCCATTTTTTTAATGATGTTTTTTTCTCACTCGGCTCTTTCTTTACAAACCTTTTTAATTGTTCTTTCCAGCTTATTTGCTTCAAGTTTTCAAAACTTGGCTTATCAGGTAATTTAGGCATTTGGGGTTCTTCTGGTAGCTTGTAAACAGGTTCGGGGTTTAGATGAAGTTCTGGAATTCTAATGCTTTCATCAATTTCAACTTTACATTGTTCTTCATCAATAAAACCGTAGCTCAGGGTTTCATCTTTATTGATCTGTACGATGGATGGGAATAAAACGGAATTGTATCCATCTTTATTCCTAAACTCAAGAAATTCGTACATTTTTTGCGCTGGATTTGTTGCGTCTTCAATACATACTTTGGTTTGATGGGTGCCAAAATCGAAGCCTACTGTGTAACTCATTTTATTTGATTGTTATGTGGTTAATAGATAATAATTTAGGGGTTATATATTTAATTTTAGCCGAATCAATGTCCCTTAAAACATTCTCTTTTTCTTCCAATAGATTCTCGAGCACCTTCCTTTGTGCTGGAAGAATTCTTTCGGCATTTTTTCTCTCTTTTTCATAAAAAGCTTGCTGTATTATATTTTCAGAATTCTTAATAACTCGCTTTTGCATTACAATTTTATTATTATAGAATTCTGTTTTCAATTGAATTTGCATCTTGCTATGAGTCTCCAACCTCATATTAGCATCTTCCAGTTTTGCCGACTCAATATCATCTAAATATAGTGCCAGTTCATATTCTAACTCAGAAACTTGTTCAGGCGAAATACGATATGTCCCAGACTTTGCAGTAGCATTTAATTGAGCCTCACCTAAAAACCTCTCCGCAACAGTGGTCTCTTTTATGATTTGTTTTTTAGAGATATCATATAGAATAGGCACCAAGAGCTCTGTTTTCTGCTCTCTATTTATCCATTTTTTTAAAATACGTGATGAATATACAGCCAGGAAATATTCTCCCCTATCTAATTCAAAATCACTTAAATGATTGGCTTCAATGGCAAACTGGAAAGTATTATTTGAATCTATTTGATGCGCTTCAAAATAATTAAGCCCTGCAATAATTATAGGATGATAGGCATTAATCCTAATCAGATTTTTATTTTCGTACCCCGTTTGCTGTGAGAAAGTTAATTTCAGCGAATGCTTGTCTCTTATTGAATTTATAAAATGACGGAATATTATTTCTTGTTCTGTATGATGCGGCTGATACTCGGTTAAGAAATTTTTTAAAACTGATGGCGAACTTTTTGGGATGTTTATTTGAAAGATAAGCTTTTCTTCATCTAATGTTTCTAATTGCAAAGTAGTGAGCTTAGTACGAATTAAAATTCGAATATAATTAACCAACTCTTTTTCAGTTACGTACTTATGATTGTTTTTAATGAAATTCACCTGGTTTCTAAAGTATACATCATTGGTAAGTGTATCTGTAAGTCCCTTACTTATAGTATCAAGGTTCTTCTTTTCAGTTATTATAGCACGTTCAATGGCATCAATTTTTTCCTCACGTTCGTGTTTTGAAATGTCTTTAGAATATAATTCTTGCTCTAAACTTGAAAACCACTCTCTGATATTTTTAACACCGAGGTTTCCCATTTTCTCAAGATCTTTATCTAAAATAGCTTCTAAATCACCTATACTTCCCCTGAAAATTCCAATTCTATCTAATAGTCTGGTATAAATATCTTCCTGTATAGAATCTTTTACCAGCAAATTATAGATATTTACTTTGGGTGATTTTTGACCAAACCTATCAACACGACCAATTCTTTGCTCGACTACCATCGGGTTCCAAGGCAAGTCGTAATTGACAATGGCATCGCAAAACTGCAAATCCAAACCTTCACTTCCAACTTCTGAAGACAAAAGTATTTTTACATTTTCATGGGTTTTGAATTTCTCAATTTCAGTAACTCTATCATCAATATCACCATGAATAATAGCAGAAACAATCCCCGCTTTCTTCAATCTGACATTTAAATAATTTAAAGTTTTTTTAAACAATGCAAAGACGATTAACTTGTTATTTCCTTTGTTTACAACATCTTCAACAATATCTAAGAGCGCATCAAATTTTGCGTCTTTGTAGTCATGATAAAAATCAACTCCTCTTTCCAGGTCTTCTTTAGAATTTAAATATCCATACACACTGCTGGCTACTTGTCTTTTCTTTTGAACAAGTCCAAGAGCCCCTCCCTGTGTTAACTTTTCATTGCCAAAACCATCTACATATGAATTACTATCAATATATTGATTAATAACTTTGTCAAAATCTTTTCTTTCTTCTGGGTTTAGTTCCAATATAATAGTATGTGGTTCCCGAATAGCCTGAGACCAGTCCTGAGTTACTTCCTTTTTTCTGGTACGAGAAAATATTTTATTCATTTCACTCATATCGGAAATATCAAATTGCAATTGTACTCTTGTTTTTGCACTATCTTTTTCTTCCTTTAAAGACTTCATGATCTTTTGAAATAAAGGAATATCACTAAAAACATTACGAATTTTCTCGGTGTGGCTATAATTCATTTGATATTCTTCTCCTGAACTGTAATTAATTGTTACTTCAGCATGTTCTAAATCATCCGCAATCTGGGAATAGCTCACATTACTATTAACTTGATTTAATGCATTTATGAATGGTCGATTCATAGCAACCTGGTTCTGAAAAGTAGCATAATCACTATACTTCTGTTCATCGAGCAATTTTAAAAGATTAAATAAATTTTCTTCACTAATCATTATTGGAGTTGCTGTTAAAAAAACTGCAGATTTAACAACTTCCATAAATTTTTTCAATCCACGATGTGTTTGAGTTGTAGCATTTCTTAATCGGTGTGCTTCATCACATAATAGAAAGTCGAATTTAATATTGTTTTCATCTATGAGATCGTAAAGGCTCTTTTTCGGCTTCTTATTTTTAGTACTTTTTTCTTTTGGAAGTCTTATTTTTTCGTAATTAACAATTCCCTTTACATTTCCGTTTCTATCAGCTATATCCGCTTTTAACTCAGATAAAGATTCATAAATCTTAAAGTTAAAGCTGAACTTCTCTCTTAACTCTAACTGCCATTTTTCCTGCAATGATTTAGGACACACTATCAATGAATTTTTTAATTCTCGTCGAGCCATAAGTTCTAACATAATATGGCCCGCTTCTATTGTTTTACCTAATCCCACCTCGTCCGCTACTAATATTCTATTATTATCGGAGCTAAGAAACTTCAATAGAGGTTTAAATTGATATGCCTTAAAAATGGTATTAGAAGCTTTAAGAGATGATATGGTGTTTTTACTTGTGTTTTGAATTTTAAAGCTGGTGTTTATTTTAGCAAAATCAAGATAAGAACCAAACATTCCTCTTTTTACTCTCTCGAAAGGGTCTGATAAATCAGTATCAGGTATTAGGTTAGATTCTAAACATTTCTTTGGCTCATCTTTAATACTTACTGTATATAACTGTCGCCCTCTTGCTGGAGGGAATACTTTTTTAACAATTCCTTTTTCTTTTGAACTGACATATATTACTGAATCTCCGATACTAAATTTTGCCATAGTATATTTCTATTATCGTTTAAATCACATTTTTATAACGGCCTTGTATTCAATCTTTCATCCATTTACTTTCCCTCCCTTATTCTTGATCTGCTGTTACAACAGATTCCAAATAATTCTCAAAATGAATAATGGATTTATTTAAAGCACTTTCGAGTATTTGTGCCATTTGACCAGTAGGATTTGCGGCATTAGTAGTGTAATAGGTATTTCCATAAGAATTCATTTGGGATTCATTATAGCCAGAGGCAACAACTTGGAATTGTGTTTCATAATTTTCCCCATGGTATAGTATACTTACCTGAACAACAGCTGCAGCTTCATTATTATACTTGCTATTTCCTGTAAACATAGTTCCTCCAATAGAAGTGGTCAGTTGTTGTTTTAAAACCAAAGATTTAAGATGTACTTTAATATTGATAGTGTCTTTAGAGTAGCTATTAAATTTTGCAGAAAAATAGGAATTCCATAGGTTTTTAAATGCAGTTTCGGATGCGTACTGATAATAGGAATTACTTACAGTTTCATGACCGTTTTTCTGTGCACTTACCAAATTAATAGGACCATCAGCCTGATCAGAAGTTAGACTGATATTAGGATAAATATTTCTGTTTTCTCCCATTAACATTAACTGATCGCTAAGGTTGGACTGCATGGGGATGGTAACTGTACATGATGTTATGCTCATCATCATTAAAATGGCTACTAATAATAATTCTGTTTTTTTCATAAGATTTGATATTAATAAGTTTATAATACACAAATCTCTATTTAATGTATGCAATAATTCTGCACACTATTTATATTTTTCTCTTAGTCTTTCAATTCTATTCAGTAAATCATGTCGAAACAAAGCTGGCTCCATTAATTCAATTTTATCCCCAAAGGAGAGGATTAACGACTCTAATTCATAGTTTCGTTTAATTTCGATACTTATCATTACATATTCGGAGCCATGCTCTACTATCTTTTGAGAACCATGCAAAGGTTTTGTTTGGATATATGGCCAAAGTTCCACATCCACTTTAAGAATAACCTTTTGTATTTCGTTATTCGTGTCAACTGACACCCCTATTACATCTTCAAAATATTCTTCAAAATTAATTTTAGTATTTCTAATATATTCGAGATTACATTCCTCCACATTCATCATCCTGTCAAGTGCAAGATTAGGTAGATAATCGGCTTTATTATCTAATCCAAAGAGAAACCACCGGTTATTGTATTCCTTTAAAAAATAAGGATGAATAATAATGACTTCAGGGTGTTCTGATTTAAAAGAACGGTAGCTTATTTCGAGTACTTTTTGATTATTAATTGCGGCATATAGTTGGCCTATATACTCTCGTCCCTTCAAATATGGATTACTATCAAACTCAATAATATGTTCCTGGCTTTCAAACTTAAAATACTGATCGAGCCTTAGCTTCATATCTTCAATCCATTCAAATTGTGGTAAACCACTGAATCGGGACAAGGTGTGCAGAGATTCTTTCAGTTGTTGTGCTTCCAGTTCATTTAGGGGCTGTTTATTGATGGTGAAGCTTCTATCTTCATATTGATAATAAACCACTCTACCATCCTTAAAATTGGTTATAGGAGCATCATACCCTTTGGAATCACGCATGAATTTCAGGTCATCGTAAACCTGTCGCTTTTGTACTCCTGTTGAAGTAGAATCTATATCTATCAGCGCTTTATTACATTCGTCTACAAGGTCCTTAATGGAATATTTACTTCCAGGGTTTCTCAGACACTTATCAAGAGCTTGATAACGAATGATGGCGTTTTTATTGTTAGGCATATGCGATTTAAGTGTTCAGTATGTAAAGGTAAAAAAAATACTGGTTTTTTTTGAATGAAGTTTGGATTTAATGCCTAATTCTGGGGGAATAAAAGGTTAAATCCTATTTTGATGCGCTATGCAAATTTTTTCATACCAAAAATGCTACCAATTCATCCTTTTTTGTGGAAAAAAGGAAGCAAAAAGCCATCCCAAACAATAACCTACCCGCCTCTTATAGAATATTGATTTATCTAACAAAGTAGAAAAGTAATGACCTAATAATCTTAACTCCTTATCTGATTTAAAACTATCATTTCTATTTCAAACATTTTCGATGTCATTACTTTAAAAGCCATGGCCCTTTGCTGACAAATCAAATATTCTATAATTCACCGCATGAGCTGGCCTAAGTTTGGGAAAGGCCTGCCCTCTGTCTTCGAAAATATATTACGGCTTAAGTTATTAGTCTAAGCTTTTGTAATAAAGAAGTTTTATTTGAGTATATTTTGCTATGAGCTTGAAATCAATTAATGATTCTGAATTAAACCACGCAAAATTTATAAAGGCTTCCGGCGGAAGTCTATATCCGCCTTATCAGGAAGTCGTTAAGCGGAGCAAATGGCTTGTAGGAGTTAAAAACAATACTGTTTGACGCTCGTTAGTGACGAATCGTAGATTGTCACTATAAGGAGGAGTTTATTGTTTTTCCGGAAAGTCATTTGTGGAGTAGACTTGCTGATATAGCGGTGGTTTTGCTGCACTTTTTAAAAAGTGTAAAAGAATAAACCTGTCTAACAAGATTTCTAATTTGAAAGAAATATGTCTTTCAAAAGAGTTTTTTAAAAAAAAGACTAATTCAACCTGTATAATCGAACCTTAGGAAATCGATTTTTTCTGTTTTGTTATTCAATGGTACTACAGCGCATCAAAATGAGAAATAGCCGAATAAAATATTGCAAATCATTGTTTATTGGTTGTTTTTCCTGTTCATTTGCACTGTCTTTTCAAACTGCGCATTTAGAAAACAACCATGAATACATCTCCCCTATTTCACCTTCCTAAATTTGGCATGCTGAAGTTCCTGCTTTAGGTATTTATGTGGTCGAAATGCTATTTTTAATTCCTTTATTTTATGGGCTTTGGCTTCTTTAGCTGTATCACTACCTTCTACTTTGGCATGAAGGCTAAATATTCCGAATTCATCTAACTCTATACTTCTATTTTCCAATAAGAGAGTGGGTATATTGGTAATGAAGGTTCTGAGCACACCATAAACATCAGATTCTGTTAAGCTACATTGTCGGGATATGTCTTTTGATAGTTCCCTTAATTTTAATTTTTGGCGATTACATATGCGAGGATAGTATTTATATTGGGTCTCCTCTGCAGAGAGTTTATCAGCTAATGCTATTACCTTATAATCGATCATAGGAATGTTTTTTTAAGAATGTATATATGGTATTCGATGCATAAAATAAAAAGGTAAATTTAAAAAAATAAACTTAGATAAATGGAGTATAGCAATCAGGACAAAGGCATTCTTTTATTTTGTACGTGGGTTTTCAGGAACCGAAGCCATCGAGCTCACTGAATTAATTAAAACAAATTACAAGCAAGATTCAGTAAAGCTGATCTTTATTGTAGCAATAATCAGTAAAAACTAGTAGAATCAGCGGCCAAATATCCTTTTTACATTTTAATCGTGGATATTTAAAGTAAAACGGGTCACATTAAAAATTATGGGGAGCAATGGTTTTTAGCCTTTTCATAGTTACAATGCTATTAAGCAATAATAGACTTAGGAATTAGGCGGGGTGGCTTTTCCCAAACACGTCGAAGTGTAATCGGTGAATTATAGAACATTAGATTTTTCAGCAAAGGGCTTTAGCTTTTAAAATAATGACATTGGAGGTGATGGAAATAGAACCGACTGCTTTGGTTCTGATAAACATGTACAGTCA
>NZ_JABKBZ010000076.1:0-23583 GCF_013166635.1 Lentimicrobium sp. S6
TAATAGTAAAAATTAAAGGGGAAATGATCGAAAAACAAGAGTATATAACACGTTAGAAATACAAATAATAGATAAAAAGCTAAAAAAACTGTCCATTTAAGGAATCCTTACGTTATGCAACGGTCTTGATTTTATGTTGACTGATGGTTCCATTTTGGCTCATTATCTCAACTAAATAAACGCCATTTTCTAGATTCGAAATATCAAAACTCAAATCGCTAGCTTGACTATTAAAAACTCGCTCTACCACTTTTTGTCCTTGAATATTAATGATAGAAGCACTAATCATTTGACTTTCTCCAAAACTAATTTCGATGCGATCCTCTGCGGGGTTTGGGTAGATATTAATTCGATTTAGTTGTTTATCATCAACACCAGATGCATTTAGGCAATCATGAGAGAATGGTGTTCCCCATTCTTCAGTCTCAGTTTTGTAGTATTTTATTTTATCAGCCATTAAAAAACCTCCTTTAAAGACACATGTCTTACCTATATTCTCTATGAAATGATAGCCAGCAGGAGTTGTTGCTGAACCTGAATTATCCATAGTTTCGAAAAACCAGACTATTCGTCCACTAATGGTATCTGCATTTTGAGTTTCCCATATTTGATACTGGAAATACTTTTTATTTGTTTGATTCCAACCAATTTTAAAGAAATAATTAAAATCCCAATAAGAGTTTGTCTCATCTTGATTTAATGTGGGGATGCTTTCTCGTAATTCTATTAAATATGGATATGATTCTGTTGTTTCATATTGAATGTTGCTGTCTGTAGCAGGATAATAGTCACATATTCGGAATGAGTAGATAATGTCAGAATAGCCTATTTCTTTTTGAATGACCCTTTTTATTCTATTGACAATTTTATTATTTGAGATTTCAATTTCGGAATGTACTTCATTTCCTATTTCTAATCCTCGTATCAAATCTTTATAGTAATTATAAAATCCATGAGTTTCATCACCTTTCTCAATTCCAATTAAATGAAAAGGGTAATTGATTTCATGCTGTGATAGACCATCAAGTTCATTAATCTGAAGGTGTTTAGTAATGCCATAATTTTTACTAATAATTATTTCTTTATTATGGTAATAACTCTCTTCTAGAATATTTCCATTGAAATCTTCTACTTTTAAACTGATAATAACTACACTGTCCCAAACTCCATCCATAATTTCAATATAAATAGGAGTTTGGTATTTGCCGATTAGTATAGCTTCATCCTCATCATTTTCATATATTATCCATTCTTCAGATTGACGAGAATACATGTTTAGTGTAATTACTTTTTCTCGACAATTATAAAAAGTAGTATTACCTTGCAAGTCAACGAATGCAGAATCTCCAAAAATATTAGTATATGGGTATATTGTTATATTTGGATTTCGGTCATATTGGTATGCATAGGGATAAGAATAGAACATTTTCCCGTTCTCTACCATTTTTTCCTTCTCAATGACCATTTTTCTAGGGTTGTAGATTTTGTAATCCATTACAAATTCACTAAAGTAACTTATTATATCACTTCTGATGATGGTATAGTCTGAAACTTGTGAAAATGACGGTAAGGAGATTACAATAATAAAGATTAGAAGAACCAATTTTTTCATAATTATGTGCTTAGGGTACTATATGCTAAATTAATTAAAAATATAATATTGTACGTTAGTTTTGGTAATTACATTTTTAATTTACTTAGTCAATAAACAGCATTTATTGTTTTTCGATGTAATTTTTCATTTCGTAGATTCAATGTAAATAATTATTTGAATAGTTTACTTTTAATGATTTTATGTTGACTGATGGTTCCATTTTGGCTCATTATCTCAACTAAATAAACGCCATTTTCTAGATTCGAAATATCAAAACTCAAATCGCTAGCTTGACTATTAATAACTCGCTCCATTACTTTTTTTCCTTGAAAATTAAATAGGGAGACTTTAGTAATTTGAGTTTCGCCGCAATTAATTTCGATACGATCCTCCGCTGGGTTTGGGTAGATATTAATTGGCTCCACTTGATTTTCGATAAGACCGGTCGAATTGATGCATTCAAGGGTGAATGGTATTCCCCATTCTTCTGTTTCGGTTTTATAATACTGTATTTCATCCGCCATAAGATATTCACCTTGGTAGGAGCAAGTGCTGCCAATATTCTCAATAAATTGATGTTTTGCAAAAGCCCCCATGCCCAATGGTCCCCAAGTGTCAAAAGACCAGACCACTCTTTGGTTTATCATTTCGGTTTCTTCACTTTCCCAAATTTGATATTCAAAATATCTATTATTGGTACTTTCCCAATTGTTTTTGAAGAAATAATTAATGGCCCAATAGGAATTATTGTCATCTGGATCTAGTGCTGGAATACTTTCTCTCAAATCCATCAGATAAAGATAGGTTTCTGTTGTTTCATGGGAAATTATAGTGTCTTCAAGAGGATAATAATCACAAATTTGGAAGGTGTAGATAAAATCGGAATAGCCTATTTCTTTCTGAATCACTCTTTTAATTCTATTGATGATTTGGTTGTCAGAATTTTCAATGGTAGAATGAACTTCATTTCCAATCTCTAAGCCTGAAATTAAATCACTATAATAATTATTCATTCCCATTATTTCATCACCTTTCTCTATACCTATCAAATGGAAATCAGAAGCGTAATGAGAGGATAGTAGGCCATCGAATTCATTGATTTGAAAATGATCACCTATTCCATAATTTTTACTGATGATTACTTCTTTTCCATGATAATAATGGTCGTCTATTATTAATCCGTCATTATCGATAACCTGCAACTGGATGATGGCTGCCCTATCAGAAACGCCTTCCATGATTTCTTCATAGGAGGGACTTTGGTAGCTACCCATTAATTTAATACCATCTTCTTCATAGATTATCCACTCTTCAGCTTCGCCATTATATTTGTTGAAAGTAAGTTGTTTGTCTCTACAATTATAAAAGGTGGTATTCCCTTCTGCATCAACAAAAGCAGAATCCCCAAAAATATTAGTATTGGGATATATGGTATTAAATTCATCTTGATCAAATAGATAGGCCGAGGCATAAGAATAAATCATTTTACCATCTTCAAGATTTTTCACATGGTCAATCTCCATTTTTCGAGGGCTGTAATAGCTGTTGTTATTAAGGTTTCCGCTAAAGTAATTTTCCATCTCACTTCTGATGATTGTATAATCTGCATCTTGAGAGAATGAAGGAATAGAGAAAAATAGGATGCCAAATAAAAAGAATAACTTTTTCATAATAATGTGCTTAGGATATAATGTGCTAAGGTAGTGAAATAAATATATACATGTACGTTATCTGATGTGGAAGTTTTTAATGCTATATTGGTTGAATATCATTGCTTTTAATTTCTAGAAATTCAATTAAATTCGCGATACTAAATATTCGTATCGATATTCATGCTAGAAAAAATCAAATAATAATTATGATTGGATTTCTAAAGACAAAACCTGCCCAGCCTTTAAAAGAAGCCCAGCAAGCAGATGAAGATTATAAAATCATGCGCTTGCGAGTATTTCTAGGAATATTCTTGGGCTATGCAGCCTATTATCTTGTTAGAAAGAACTTTTCTTTAATCATGCCCGATCTAATAGAGGAGGGCTATACCAAAGCGCAATTGGGTTGGGCCTTGTCGGCTATTAGTATTGCCTATGGAATCAGTAAGTTTGTAATGGGAAGTGTGAGTGACAGGAGTAATCCAAAAGTATTTTTGAGTTTAGGTTTGATATTGTCAGCTGTGACGATGATGGTCATGGGGCTGATTCCTTTCTTTACCAGTTCAGTTGTTATTATGTTTGTTCTACTATTTCTAAATGGATGGTTTCAAGGAATGGGATGGCCGGCTTGTGGAAGGATAATGGTTCATTGGTTTTCCAATAAAGAGCGTGGAACAAAAATGTCTATTTGGAATGTGGCTCATAATGTGGGTGGAGGTCTCATTGGCCCTCTGGCTATTTTGGGTTTGGCTATATTTAATGATTGGCACAGTGCTTTATATTTTCCGGCTATCATAGCTTTTGTTATTGCGATTTTAGTTTACTATTTAATGGAAGACACCCCTCAAAGCTGTGGTTTGCCTAGTATTGAGAAATGGAAAAATGATTATCCTGAAAATTATGATCAAGAGAAGTCAGAGCAGGAATTAAAAGCCAAAGATATCTTTATCACTTATGTTTTAAAAAACAGGATGCTTTGGGCTATCGCTATAGCTAATGCCTTTGTTTATCTCATTCGTTATGGCGTGCTCGATTGGGCACCAACCTACCTCTCGGAAACCAAAGGTTTGGATATCACCACAAGTGGTTGGGCTTATTTTTTATACGAATGGGCAGGGATTCCAGGAACATTGTTAGCTGGTTGGTTAAGTGATAAAGCTTTTAAAGGGCAAAGAGCTCAGGTGAGTATTATTTATATGTTTTTTGTGCTGATATTTGTTTTCGTTTATTGGTTCTCTTCTAGCTTAATGCTTATCAATATTTCTTTAATCGCTATTGGATTTTTGGTTTATGGCCCCGTTATGTTGATTGGAGTTCATGCTTTAGATTTAGCGCCTAAAAAAGCCGCCGGAACTGCCGCCGGATTTACCGGTCTTTTTGGATATTTAGGTGGTGCACTATTTGCTAATATTGCCATGGGTCATATTGTTGATTTATATGGTTGGGACGGTGGATTCTATGTGTTGATAGCTGCTGCCATCATTTCTATTTTTCTTTTACTATTTACCATAAAACCATCGAAATAATGAGAAAAAATTGGTTTTCTTACCTTGCACTTTTGCTATTGTTTTTGATAGTGGGATTCGTTATGTCCTTTGTCTTAAGTTTAGTAGAAGAGAAATATAATAGTGATTCGAAAGAAGTGAAAAAAATATTTATTCCAAAAGATATAGTGATTGCCCACCGAGGAACGACCTATTGGGCCCCTGAAGAAACAGAAATGGCTTACCGCTGGGCTAGAGATATTGGGGCCGATTATTTAGAAGTGGATGTGCAAAGGACAAAAGATGGTGTATTACTTGCATTACATGATGACTTGCTAACTCGAACCACCAATATTGAAAATATTTATCCAGAATTATCTGAAAGGCCCTCCTCATATTTCGCTTTTGAAGAATTGATGAGCTTGGATGCTGGTGCTTGGTTTTATGAGAGCGCTTCGCAAGTAGGGACAGATTATTATTCATCTGAGATTTATTTGAAGAAGACGGACAAACCTGCTTTCTATTTCAATTCTGAAGGCGAGAAAGTATTGTTTGAAGGTGAAAACATTTATGTTGGAGGAAGTCAAGGAGTTTCAACTTTAGAGGATGCAATTAGAATTGCAGAAGGATATAGAATTGCTAAAGATTCATTGGGAAATAGAATCTATGAAATAATAGAAGAGGAAGGAGTAATACATTATCGTTTCTTTTATGTGAAGGATGAAGAAGATTCAGGTCATAGACCCGGGGTTTATATAGAAATCAAAGAACCCCAGCTTTTTCAGGGAATAGAGGAGGATTTATATCAAGAACTGTCTAGATTAAATTGGAATGTGCGCACGAAATCAGATTCTGATACTTTAGTTAGTCGAGAAGGAAAAGTAAATATGGGGAATACGAGTGCGAAAGTCATCTTACAAACCTTTTCTCCAGAAAGTTTGGTGAAGCTGAATCATATATTTAAGGGAAGCGTTCCAATGACTTTCTTGTTGTGGCTAGGAGATGATAATATGATGAAAAATGATAGCATCACCTATTTTGAAAACTTGGCTTTTGCTAAGCAAAATGGAGCTCATATTATAGGGCCCAGTATTGCAGGTCCACCAAATAATTATTCTGATTTGCTTACCGAGCAAAATGTAGAATGGATAAAAAGTCAAGGTTTTCTCATTCACCCATACTCTTTTGATACTCGTTTACAAATGCTGCAGTATGGTGCTGACTCAGATGGGATGTTTACCAATCGAACCGATTTGACTATCCAATATTTTGAGCAAACAAAAAACGCAAAGCAGAAAAATTAATTCCTTGCCCTGCGTTTCCAAATTAGGCCTCCTCTTAAGAGTCTATATTTTCAGAATGATACCAAATGTAAGTCAAAAAGTGCCTTAAGCCATTTTGATAAGTCATCTGTATTATCTCTGAATCATTACTTGTTGAGTATATTGTTGACCAGCATTTTTAACAACTAGAATATAAACACCATTTTCTAAGTTTTTAGTATTCATGCTAATATTTGGGGTATTGAATTCTTGAGAATAAACAGTAGCACCTAATACATTAACCAAATCAACTTGAGTTTTTCCATCAAGAGTCATATTGATATTCAATTGGTCTTTGAATGGGTTAGGATAAATATTGATAGCAGTTTGATTCATTTCTTCAAATCCGACACCATTCATAAACCAGTCAAAAGTTTTAACAATGATATCGTTTCTAACATCAACATCAGTGACCATGCTTGGGTCAAAACCTAAATAAACCACTTTTGCTGAGCCTGTCATAGATCTTACACCAGCACCTTTACTTGTTCCACCGTTATAATAGATGATTTGCTCACCAGTTCCAATGGGGTCAATCTCATCTGGATACATATTTCCACCATAAATATCAACGATAGAAGAAGTGCCTAAGTCACCAAAGAATTCGTCTTCAGTATTAGGGTTGATGCTATTATTAGAGGTACTTCCGTCGCCTTTATAGTCTGCATTCAAATAATTAGTATAAAATGCTTTTGTTTCGTCGGTTCCGTTTCCACCTGATTCCCATGTGTCCCAGCCCATATCTTGACCAGCTATAAATAAGTTACCACCATTGTCGATAAAGTCACTTAAAATTTCAACATTTCCATTAGTAAGACCAGGAAAAGTCCATGCTACATTAAAGAAGATATTTGAAAAGCTATTCACCACATCAGCCTCGTTTGTAGCCAATAAGAAGGATTTATAAGAACAAGAAGTATAATTTTCAACTCCAGCTACTTCAAATGCTGCATAATAATCCTCCTCTAAATCGGCAGGAGTTCCACCATTCCATGTTCCTTGGTTGTGTAATAATAAGTTAACCACATTTGAAACCACATATACTTCTTGAGTGATGGGATTAGTATTAGGTTGAGAAACAGACTGGATACTTAAGAAGAATTTTGCAAATCCAGTTTCAGAATCTGGAGTTATATCAATGCTAATTGTAGAAGCTGTCCCTGCTGTCATAGTTTCTGTAGCTGTTGTTTCGTAATTGTTTCCATTTACAATGAAAGAGCTTGTCCATGCTTCAGGAGCATTTTCTTTAGTCAATGTGAATTCAAAATCTTCATCAGTAGTAAGCAAATTAGTGAAATCCATTGTAAAAGAAGTAGTAGTATTTGGAGTTCCTTGAGCAACTATGATGCTAGGAGCAGTTAGAGAAGCTGTTATTAGAGTAGTTCCATCAATGGCGGGAATAGTAACTCCAGAATAAATTTCTTGATGCGACTCGCTAACGAAAACAGCTATATCACAATTCTCTACAATCACAGGAATGCTTGTATAATCCATAGGCATGGTGTAAACGTATGTTCGCTCTACAAAAGTTCCTTCTGTTGTAGTAGTGATTTCTTCACCCCACTGACCAGTGATTAAATGTCTAAGCATATGGTTGTGCTCGTAATTATTACCAGCTCCACCACCTGTTTGAGGGCCTAGAATTTCATTTTGTAAAATAGCTACATTAAGGAAATTACTTCCTTCTGGGCTATTTGCTGTATAATATAACTCTACATTAACTGTTAATTCACGAGTAGCTTCATTATAGCTCGTCTCGGCACCAACGTTAACAACAGAATTCATCTCGATGATTTCCATAGCCGCAGGAGCCCAACCAGAACGACCTAAAGCAGTATTTGGCGCTGTGAAAACGTGACGGTTTACTGTACCAGATGGATATCCAGTTAATCCAGTTTGATTTGCTAAGGCGTCACCAAATTCTGTTCTGAAATCTGGTTCACCACCACTTGGGTTTGCAAAACTTCCTTGGTGAATAGCGATTGGAAAAATTTGAGTAGGATAATCGTGATGAAGCTGAGCGGCAATAGCATGACCTTCAGGACAATAAACACAATGGATTCCTGTGTATTCTTCTAGCATAGCATTTCTAGTTTCCACATTGGTAGAGACTAATGTTTGCGCCATTATACCTCCAAGTGTGATTAAACTTAGAGCTAATAATAAAGTAAATTTTCTCATGTTTTGAATGTTTTAGTATTAAATAAATAGAGTGTTGTTTCAAAAGGTAAAACTAAGATAAATATTTATCAAAGTCGTGTTTGATTCCATAAAAATTTACAGAATTAAAAAAGATGGAGAAAATATTTATTATTTGTGATAATTAATCCCATTGAGATTGGTTTTTTTTAGAAATAAATAGACATAGGCATCTTCGTTTTTGTTTTTAGATACATTATTAACCTAATCTTACTATTGATAGAACCATTGTAGGTTGTAATCGATTTTACAGTGCAATTGTTTCTACCATTGAGTTTTATACCCTTTAATAATGAGCTTATTATTATAAAAGTGAAAAGAGTTTTAACAGTGAATAAAACATTTTACTCTTTTAATTTGATGATTTTTAACATTTATTATAGGCTTGCATTAATGAATAATGTCATTTATATTTGCAGGGAAGATTTGGTCAAAAACAGTATATGAAAGACGCAAGTACATTGATTTCGGGTATCTATTACAAAATCAAATTGCTAGTGGAATCAAATACCCGATTGACAGAAGAAATCGAGAGTTTAAAGCATCAAAATTCTAAACTGAAAGACGAGCTAATTAGCCAAGACGAGCATTTAGTAAAGCTTCAGCAAGATTTAGATGTGATAAAAATAACTAAAACCATGAGTTCGGAAGATGACAAGGAAAGTACAAAAATTGTCATCGATGAGTTGGTGCGGAGAATTGATAATAGTTTAAATCTTTTAAATAAATAGTCTGATGAGCGATCATACCATAAAAGTGAATATAGCAAATCGCCCCTACAGACTAAAAATACAATCTGAAGAAGAGGAAGAAATAATTAGGAAATCGGCGGAACATATTGAAAAACTGATAAATGACTATAGTGGAACCTTCCATTATAATGATTTTCAAGATTTATTGGCCATGATTTCTTTACAATTAGCAAATAATTCCTTATCTTTACAAAAGCAAATCGACTATAGAGATAATGAGATGACTAGTCATTTGCAAGAGATAGATGAATTTTTAAGTTCAAAAGTCTCCTAAATATTTAAACATAGTTCTTTGAAAATATAATCCGCGCAGTTCTCAACAGTATGTAAATTCAACATTACAACAATTAGGGATAAGCTCATAAATTTTTAGAAAAGGCCTCAACCCTCACGGGTATCGGTTTACCGGTCAGTGGACTTTCGAGGAATTTGGCAGCCCTATACGTGTCTATAAAGGGGTTTACAACTCCGGGAATTGTGCGGTTTTTTTTTCTGCCTCTCCCCAACGCATATTCTGAACTTATTAAAACATTTGAAATGACTGAGATAATATTTTACTCGGTTTTCTTATTGGGAGGTGTTGGTCTAGGCTTTTTTATAGCTACTATTATAGTTAGAAAAGCCCTTGAAAAGAAAAGCATTCACCTAATTACGGAAGCTGAAGAAAAAGGAGAAGTAATCAAAAAGGAGAAAATGCTCCAAGCAAAAGAGAAATTTCTTCAACTGAAATCTGAGCACGAAAAGTATATTCAAGGAAAAAACAGTGCTATCGGAAAAGCAGAATCTAGAATTAAACAAAAAGAAACCGCCCTAAACCAAAAATTAGAAGACTTAAATAAAAAAAATGCGGAAGTAAAGGCCATTCGTGCCAATTTAAGTCAACAGCTCGAAATTGTAATGAATAAAGAAGAAAGTCTAGATAAAATGGTGAACCAACAGGTTCAGCAATTGGAAGCACTTTCTGGTTTATCTGCACAAGAAGCAAAAGACATATTAATTGAAACTGTTAAGGACGAAGCCAAGGCCAATGCCATGGTTTATGTTAATGATATCATTGAAGAAGCAAAGCTTTCTGCTGATGCTGAAGCCAAGAAAATTGTAATAGAATCTATTCAGCGTACTGCTGCTGAACATGCTATTGAAAATAGTGTTTCAGTATTCCCATTGGAAAGTGATGAGGTGAAAGGTCGTATCATTGGACGAGAAGGTAGAAATATTAGGGCATTAGAGTCTTTAACTGGTATTGAAATCATCATCGATGATTCACCAGATGCTATTATTCTTTCTGGTTTCGATCCGGTAAGAAGAGAAGTGGCTCGCTTGGCTCTTCATAAACTTGTTACTGATGGTAGAATTCACCCAGCTCGTATTGAGGAGGTAGTAAATAAAACCAAAAAGCACCTTGAAAAAGATATTTTAGAAACTGGTAAGCGTACACTAATCGACCTTGGTATTCATAATATGCATCCAGAATTGATGCGTATGGTGGGTAGAATGAAATATCGTTCTTCTTATGGTCAGAATTTATTGCAACATAGCCGCGAAGTGGCCAATCTTTGTGCAACGATGGCTAGTGAGCTTGGCTTAGATCCTAAGAAAGCAAAACGTGCTGGCTTACTGCACGATATTGGAAAAGTGCCAGATAATGAGCCAGAATTACCTCATGCATTATTAGGTGGTAAGTTAGCTGAGAAATTCAAGGAAAGTGCTGATGTGGTAAATGCTATTGCTGCTCACCACGACGAAATTGAAATGACAAGTTTATTGTCTCCAATAGTTCAAGTTTGTGATGCTATTTCTGGAGCCCGCCCAGGTGCGCGTAGAGAAGTAGTAGAAGCTTATATTCAACGATTGAAGAAATTAGAGAGCATGGCTCGTGAGTATGATGGTGTAGTGAAAACCTATGCTATTCAAGCTGGTCGTGAATTAAGAGTAATAGTAGGTGCAGAGCAAATAGACGATGCAAAAGCGGCTGAACTTTCTTATGACCTTTCTAAGAAAATCCAAGATGAAATGAAGTATCCTGGACAAATTAAAATTACAGTAATTAGAGAAACTAGAGCGATTAGTTACGCAAAATAGAAAAATCTCTACCTTAATTTATAGAAGCCATTGGTCATTTAGATCAATGGCTTTTTTTATTTGCATAAAAGTCCGTTAATTCCAGAGTGGGCCATCGATTTTTTCTAATTTTACAATCTAATTAAAATTCAATGCAAGAAACCCACCTTATACAACTATTCAAGCAACTAGAAAAGGATTTTTCTGGTGAATTCCATTATGATGAAACCTATAAGATTTTATATGCTACTGATGCTTCTGCTTACCGGGAAAAGCCTTTAGCTGTTGCAATTCCAAAAACAGAGGAGGATTTAAAACTCCTAATTCGTTTTGCTGATGAAAATCTGCTTTCATTGATTCCAAGAGCTGCTGGAACGAGTTTGGCTGGACAAGTAGTTGGGAATGGGATTATAGTCGATATTTCTAAATACTTCACTAAAATTATTGAGCTCAACGAGAAAGAAAAGTGGGTGAGAGTTCAGCCGGGTGTCGTTCGGGATGAGTTGAATCAGTTTTTAGAACCTTATGGCTTATTCTTTGGCCCAGAAACGAGTACGAGTAATCGTTGTATGATGGGAGGGATGTTGGGTAATAATGCCTGTGGTGCACATAGTTTGGTTTATGGCAGTACTCGAGATCATACCTTAGAAGTAAAAACGATTCTAAGTGATGGGTCCGAAGTTGCTTTTGGGGAATTAAGCAATGAAGAATTTGTTAACAAACTTAAAGGTAATTCTTTAGAATCGAAAATTTATCAGAATGTCCACAAGGTGTTAAGTAGCCCTGAAAACCAAAAAGAAATAAAGGACAATTATCCGGATCCTGAAATTGAAAGAAGGAATACTGGATATGCTTTGGATTTATTACTCGAAACACAAAAATACTCAAATACTCAAATACCTTTTAATTTTTCCAGTTTACTCGCTGGTTCTGAAGGGACTTTAGCTTTTACAACAGAGATTAAACTGAATGTGGTTCCTCTTCCTCCAAAACATAAGGCTTTGGTCTGTGTTCATTTGAATAGTGTGGAAGAGTCTTTAAAAGCCAATTTGATAGCGCTGAAATATCAGCCTTTTTCTGTAGAGTTAATGGATAAGGCCATTATGGATATGACTAAAACCAATAAAGAGCAAGATAAAAACCGCTTTTTTATGGTGGGAGATCCCGGTGCTATCCTCATTGTGGAATTTGCCGATGAAAATCCGGATGTGATTATCAAAAAAGCAGCTGATATGGAAAAAGAAATGAAGGCCGCTAATTATGGTTTTCATTTTCCTATTGTTACTGGTAAAGACATGACCAAAGTGTGGAACCTCCGAAAAGCAGGATTAGGTGTTTTGTCGAATATGCCGGGTGATGGTAAGCCAGCTCCAGTAATTGAAGATACTGCTGTTAATCCTCAAGTATTGCCAGAATTTATAGCTGAAATTAATTTGATGCTGGAGAAATATGGCAAGTCCTGTGTTTATTATGCCCACATTGCTACTGGCGAATTGCATTTGCGTCCGGTATTAAATTTAAAGGATGCTGGTGATGTAGACCTCTTTCATAAAATAGCTCATGATACAGCAGTAATTGTAAAAAAATATAGAGGATCTTTATCAGGAGAGCATGGCGATGGTAGATTGAGAGGAGCTTTTATTCCATTAATGATGGGTGATAAGCTCATGAGAATTTTTGAGGAATTAAAAGAGACTTGGGATCCGAAGCACATTTTCAATCCAAATAAAATTATCAAGACTCCTCCAATGAATACCTCCTTGCGCTATGAGGGGATTAATCAGGAGAGAAAAATAGAGACGATTTTCCGTTTTGATAATGGCCCAGGAATTTTAAGAGCTGCCGAGCGTTGTAATGGTTCAGGGGATTGTAGAAAATCGGCTGCTATTGGTGGAACCATGTGCCCCAGTTTTCAGGCTACTCGTGATGAAAGAAATGCCACAAGAGCAAGAGCCAACGTATTGAGAGAATTCTTAAGCCGTTCTGATAAAAAAAATCCTTTCGATCATGAAGAGATTTATGACATCATGGATTTGTGTTTAAGCTGTAAGGCTTGTAAGTCGGAATGTCCTTCAAATGTGGATGTTTCAAAACTAAAAGCCGAATTCCTTCAGCATTATTACGATGCCAATGGAGTGCCATTACGGAGTAATATGATTGCCAATATCACTACTGTAAATCAATTGGTTTCTGTTTTTCCATCTCTATATAATGCATTAATGAAATCTGCTCTTGCGGCCTTCTTTATGAAGAAAATGGGTTTCTCTACCAAAAGAAGCTTGCCATCATTATATAAAACCACCCTAGATAAGTGGTTTAAGAAGAATGGAAATTCTAATATTAATTTAGATAAGAAGGTGTATTTGTTTAATGATGAGTTTACGAGATTTAACGATACGGAGATTGGAATAAAAACCATTTTATTATTGAATTCATTGGGCTATCAGGTCATTATTCCAAAGCATGATGAAAGTGGAAGGACATTTTTGTCAAAGGGTTTAATACGTAAGGCAAAAAAGATAGCAGAGAAAAATGTAAAATTACTATCTCCTGTGATTACAGAGCAGATTCCCTTAGTAGGTGTGGAGCCTTCCACCATATTAACTTTTAGAGATGAATATCCTGAATTAGTAGATGAATCTTTAATGGAGGAGGCCAAAAAATTAGCTAAGTCTACTTTTACCATTGAGGAGTTTATTACAAAAGAGTTTGGAGCAGGAAGAATTAGTAAAAATCAGTTTACTAAAGATGCGAAAGAAATCAAGTTTCATGGCCATTGCCAGCAAAAAGCGTTGAGTGGAACGAGTGCCACAAAAACCATGTTGAGTATTCCCGAGAATTATATTGCTGAAGAAATCCCTAGTGGCTGTTGTGGTATGGCAGGTAGTTTTGGCTACGAAGAAGAGCATTATGACTTATCTATGAAGGTAGGAGAATTGGTATTGTTTCCAGCCGTAAGAGAAGCCAAGCAGGCTACAATTATCGCTGCTCCTGGTACCTCTTGCCGCCATCAGATAAAAGATGGAACTCAAAAAGAAGCAGAGCATCCAGTAGAAGTTTTGTATGCAGCACTAGTGAGATAAAAATATATTATCCCTATAACGTTTGTATAGTTATTTTTGCTAAGTTTGTGGTATTATTAATTTTACCACTTATAATTATGAAAAAGATTCCTACATTAATCTTGTTATCTGTGATGGTTGCCACCAGTTTTTTATCATGTGAAAAGACGAAAACAGAGACCATAGAAACAATTATTCACGATACTGTTTTTTTAAAGGACACGCTTTTTTTGCACGATACTATTTCGAATAATGATACTCTGTTTTTAATCGACAGTATTATTTTTCAAGATACCGTCGTATTAATAGATACTATCATTATTCATGACACAGTGATTATTAATGATACCAATGAGTTTGCATACCTTTTTAAGCATTATGAGTTGGACACTTATGAAGTATTGTTTTATACCTTCCCCACAAATAAGTCTTCTTATGAGATTTGTAAAATGAACAGTGATCAGATTGGCTATGAGGTTATTGATCAGGGGATTGTTTGTTATCCAGTATGGTCAGAAGATGGTGAGCATGTCTATTATATTGATTATAACAGGACGGGGGTGATCAAGAAAAGTACTATTAACCACAATGACCCTGGTGAGCTTGTTTATGAAATTGATAGAAATGTAAGTTTTTTAAAACATCATGAAGTTTTAGGTGCTTTTTTGTTTCAATATAAAGAAAATGGTAAATATAGATTATTGGCTTATAACTATAATTTGGGGACCGTAAAAGAATTATCACCTCCAGGTGCTCATGAAGATAATCCAACTTGTAGTAAAGTTGATGATTGGATTTATTTTAGTAAGCTAGTAAATGGCACAAAAGATATATATCGAAGAAAATATGATGGTTCAAATGAGGAAGTGGTTTATGAAGATGCTGAATTTAACCTACATGCTTTTAATGTAAGTGCTGATGGAAAATTTTTAATCACACCCAAATATATTGATGGGAATGGTTATATTGTATTTTATGATATAAAGCGAAAAAGAATAATTCATGAATTAAGATTGCCAGTTGATGATTATCCACTTTGGGCTAGTTTGTCGGATGATAATAAAGCTGTTTTCTTTGTCAATGGAATAACTCAAGATTATAGCAATCCTTGGCATTTATATCGAATGGCATTAGATGGTACTCAGTTATTTCAAATGACTAGTTTTTCTGATAGAGTATGTGCTAGACCTTTGGCGAAATAACCGCTCTATTAAGAAGTTCTAAGAAAACATTGGGGCTAAAAAAAAATACTCAATTCTTTGAGGGCTTCTATACTACTTTCTCATAAATAAAAATAATTATAGCTTTGGAGAGAACTCTAAAGCTATAATTATTAATAGGTCTAGGCACAAAATAATTTTTACATTTGTGTTTTCCTTTTGTTGGTGTTTTTCGATTGGGATATCATCATAAAAGAATTACAAACAGAAAACATATTCCTTAATGCGAGTTTTTATTTTAAGTACAGGTAGAAATGGTTCTACCACCATCGCTAGAGCTTGTCACCATATTACCAATTACAGTTCTGGTCATGAGACTTTGACTAAGAAATTTGGCAAAGAACGGTTTCAATATCCCCAAAATCATATAGAGTCTGATAATCGTTTAAGTTGGCACCTAGGCCAATTGGATTTATTATTTGGTGATAATGCTTTCTATGTACATTTAAAAAGAGATCGTGATGCTGTGGCTAAAAGTCATATGAGTAGATTTTATAAAAAATATAGTATCATCGAGGCTTTTTGTGAAGGAATAAGATTGACTCCTACCATTAAGCTTAATGAAGCTCAAAAACTTCAGGCTTGTTACGATTATATTGATACTGTTAATATAAACATAGAAGCTTTTTTGGCTAATAAAACCAAAACTATGGAAATGAGCCTCGAGAACTTAGCAGAGGATTTTCAAGTGTTTTGGAATAAAATAGGAGCAGAGGGAGATTTTGAAAAAGCAATGATCGATATTAAAACCCGGCATAATGCAACCGAACAAAGTGGATTTAATGAAGTCGTAACCAGATATAAGATGATACTAATTCATGAGTTTAAATATATAAAGCATCATCTATTTAAAAAGAACTGATTTCTCTTGACAGAAATTACAATTATATTGGATATATTTTCTTTAGATCCCTAGAGAGTACCTCCCAATTTAGATGTTCTTTTATGGCCACCATGGCATTCTCCGACATTTTTGTATATAGGTCTTTTTGCTCGTATAATTTTAGAACCTGAGCCGAATAATCGTCAATATCTCTATCCTTAAATACTAAGCCACATTCATAATCTATTGCAATATCTTTTTGAGCAGTACAGTCACTCACAATAATTGGTTTTCCGAAAGACAAAGATTGAAATATCTTATTGGCATAGGTGGTGTCATGATGGATATTTCTATGGAGGGGACATATTCCTATATTGCTTGCTAAAATATAAGAAGGGAATAATTCAAAATTTTGCCAACCCACAAAATCAACATAATTCTCAAGGTGGTTCTCATTGATTAGATTCTTTAAAATCTGATCTGTCCTGCTTTTTCCAACAATGACTAATTTAATATTGGGGATTTTTAAAATGAGATTATTCATGGCTTTTATGGCTGTTTCCAGACCTCTTCTTAATCCTGTATCCCCTAAGTATAATAAGGTATAATGACCTTTATATTTCTCGGTAATATTTGCGTCAATAGTGTAGTCAGTATAAAATCTCGATTGAACAGAATTTGGAACCACATAAAATTTACTGGGGTCGACATCCATTTCTTTACAATAATAATCTTTAGCAGCGTTGGTTATTACGATTACTTTATCAGCTTTCTTTATATATTTATATTCGCCACTCTTCCACCTTTTAGGGCTGATTAACAATTTACCAAGTAGGGAATGGGTATGAGAATAAAATTTCATAATCTCAGGCCTGTTCTCATGTAAATCGAAAGTGATGGGGAGCTTGAAAGTCTTATTAATATCAAATACGCTTTTAGCAATAGGGAGATCGTGAATGTGGATGGCTTCAATTTTAGTATTCTCAATAAACTTTTTCAAACTTTGTTTAAAGAATAAATGATAAATAGGAAGATCGTAAGCTAGGGCCGAAAATTTATATAATAATGTTGGTGGAGATACTCTGTGAACATGAATTCCTTTTATGTTTTCTTCAGCTTTTTGTTTTTTTGAATAATCAATACAATAGAGATGAATCTCATGTCCAGCTTCTATTAAAGATAAGGCTTCGTTTTCCACTCGTGGGTCGGGTGGGAAATGGCTGTCCAGTATCATTCCTATTTTCATATTCAATAATATTTTAATGGCTTAATTATTGTACAAAAGTAAATCAATTAAGAGCTTTATCGAAATATATTTAAAATTTTCGGAAAATGATTTTTTGAAGATAATTCTACATATAAATAGGTATTTATAATAAGAAAAGCTTTTGTACATTTGAAACTTAATTGACTAATGAAAACCTTATGAAAAACATCATATTCTTAATCCTTAGCTTTGCCTATATCGGCATGGCATCCTCTCAAACGGATTCCCTAAAAGCCCTTTATGTAAATGATTTTGCCGACATCATCGATATCCCCAAGTCAGAGAATAAGCTTTTAGAATATGCTCAAAGTCATGGATTTAATTATTTAATTATCTATAATATCACTAAGATTCATCGAAATCGATTTCCATTAAATAACAAAATGACTGACGATCCTTTTGCAAATTTTATCAGCAAAGCAAAAACACAATATGGTATAAAGAGGATTTCGGTAGTAGGGGAGCAGGCTACATCTTTTGATCCCATTTTGCAGTATAATTTAAATCATATCGATAATGAAAATGAATTGGTGGATGGTTTTAATTTAGAATTTGAGTATTGGAATTCAAAGTTGACCAAGCCTGAGGGTTATTATTGTAAGACTTATTTGGAAAAACGAGGTTATCCATGTGGCAGGGCAGCAGCCTTTTATTTTTATATGGAGCAGCTAAAGGTACTTAGAACGGTCGCTAGTGAATTTGACATCAAGCTGGAATCTTATGTGGGAAATGTAACTAAAGATGAAATGCAGAAACTCATTCAATATCTAAATACCATCCATGTTCACTATTATAGAAAAGACACCAAGAATATAGCGAAATACAAATCTAGTCGTATAGAAGCTATTATTGATGGAAAATCGAAAGTAGAAGTTTTTCCCATATTTTCCGCACGCGATAAGCATATGAAACCATGGCTTCAAGATCATAATATCGACGAAGTGATGCCTATATTTCTAGAGATGTTAGAAGATAACGACGATCTAAAACCTATCATTAATAATATAAAAGGTCACACTTGGTACCGTTATTCTGATATGCCCGAATAGAAAGTTTTTGCTATCAAAAGGAATAATATATCCCCATTTCAATTCCAAGCTTATATAATGTTGCCGAAGTGTAAATATATTCCTAATTCTCATCTGGTGGCATAAAACAAATATTAAACTTATTTCCCAGCTCTTCACGCTGGGCTAAAAATATTGTGCTATACTGCAGTTTTTAGTTCTAAGCTTTTTAATCAGAGAAAAGCATTAACAATAAGAAGAGTATCAACATCTGGAAGAATAGTTGTGGCCCGACAAAATAGCAAGCTAGCTTTGATTGAATTGAATTAAGTTTAAAATCAGAAATTCTAAAAACAAACCCACGCAAAGTTTACAAAAACTTCTGCAAGAAGTTTACGACCGCCTTATCAGAAAGACGTTAAGCGGAGCAAATAGCTTGAAGGAAATAAAAACAATACTGTTTGACGCTCGTTAGTGACAATTCGCAGAATGTCGCTATAAGGAGGAGTTTATGCTGACATGCAATCGTCAACATTTATTGTTTTTCCGGAAAGCTATTTGTGGGGTAGGCTTTTTGATACAGCGGTTGTTTTTGCTACCCTTTTTCAAAAAAAGGGTAAGAGACAGAAAGAAAAATTAGTTTGTATTTATCGAGATGTTCTGAATAGTATGTGAATCTCCGATTCAGGAATTATTATATACAAAAAAACCAGAGTAAAAACTCTGGTTTCGTGCGGATGAAGGGACTCGAACCCCCACGTCTCTCGACACTAGATCCTAAGTCTAGCGCGGCTACCAATTACGCCACATCCGCAATTCGAGTGCAAAAATAGTATTATTTTTTAATATACAATTATCATTTTAAATATTTTTTGATTCTTCTAGCTCTTTATTTCATTCCTTTGCTGCTTAGGCAACCATAATCAATTAATTAGGGTCTTTCATTTTGTTTAAACCTGAGTAAGATTTAAAATGTTATTCTCAGAAAATCAGAAATGTGTAAGATTTGTTTTTGGAATATCGCAATAATAGCGAGCTATTTTAAGATATTTCAGATGCATAGTTTATGCGTTTATGGTTTTTCCTTGGGATTTATACAATTTTTAATCAATCTTCGCAAGTTTGTTATACTATTTATCAATTATATATGCTGAAGATTGTATAAAGCTGAGGAGAGATTTTATATCCCTACCAGGTTTTAAGATTAAGATATTATTTTGTTATTTTTGTGTGCACACAAACTACACCAACAATTACCAACATGGGGAAATTTTACATTCGTCTATTATATACACTTCTGGCTATTTCTATATTTAGTATATCCTATGCTCAAGGTACTTCTAATGAACAGAAGTTTATTGATAGAGAAAAAATAGCTAGTAATTCCATTCCAAAAGATGAAAATTCAAAATTTGGTTTGAATGTAACACCAAATAAAACGGCTATTCAAATAGTTGAGGAGTTATTAGGAGAAGGTTTTTTTTATGGGACTAATGTTTTTAATGCAAATTTAATTGGCCCATCAAACGCCAATGGTTTTTTTGTGGGATACGCCTCTAATATTGGAATGCCCTCAGGAATAGTTCTAACCTCTGGTGATGCAAAAGATGCCGAAGGGTTCAATAGTTCACAGGGTATTACTGTAATTAATGGAACTAGTGGAGATACTGATTTAACTGCTATTGCTGGAGTACAAACTAAAGATGCATCTGGGATAGAGTTCGATTTTATACCAGAAACAGATACTATTAAATTCCAATATGTTTTTGGATCAGATGAGTATCCTGAATATAATAATGGACCTTTTAATGATGTGTTTGCTTTTTTCTTATCTGGAGATGATCCTACAGGAGGGGTTTATGTAAAAAAGAATATTGCTCTAATACCTAATACTGATGATGCTATTTCAATTATGAATGTTAATTCTGAAGATAATAATCAGTATTATGTGAATAATAATTTTCAGCAACAAGGAACTGTTGAATATGATGGTTTTACAGTTGAGTTAACGGCTTGGGCTGCTGTTGTTCCTTGTACAGAATATCATATTAAAATTGTTATTGCAGATGCTCAAGATGGTCAATTTGATTCAGGAGTATTTCTTAGATCAAATAGTTTCACTGCGGCACAAGTAGAAATTATACCAGAATATGCCCATGCCAGTATATCTAACTCGGTAGAAGGTTGTAACGATGTAACTCTAAAATTTGGTATCGATGCCAGAACTGAAGCTACAACAGTAGATTTTACTGTTTTACAAGGAAGTGGACAAGCTCAATATGGTATTGATTATACTACAGTTCCTCCTCTTCCTAATTTCCCAATTGGGAGTTTTACCTATGCTGCCGGAGAAACTTCTAAAACATTGAAAGTGCTTCCTATTGATGATGGGATTGCTGAGGCTCCTGAATTGTTTCAGGTAGAGTATACCCATTACTTGGGTTGTGAAGGAAGCTCAACAGATACTGTTACTGTTCAGATTGAAGACCATGAACCAGTTGCTATCCAGGCGCTTGGGGATTTAGAAATTGCCTGTGGTGAAAGTACTGAGCTTTCCGTTGTGGTATCCGATGGTTATCCCGATTATACATACTCATGGTCTGAAAGTGGCTTCGGAAATGTAAGCTCTATTGATGTATCACCAACAGCTAACACAAGCTATACCATAAGCGTTAACGATGAATGTGGTTATAATAATGAATATACTTTTGATGTTGAAGTCATTCAACCCGAAGCTTTCATCACAGGCGAGCAAGAAATATGTTCTCTCGAAACAATTGAGCTGCAAGCTTCAGAAGGTACTGCCTATCTATGGGGCGATAACTCCACTGCACAAACTCTTGAGGTTACACCTTCGGTAACAACAACATATACCTGTTTGGTAACAAGTTCTGATGGATGTCAAGCTTTAGCAGAAGTTACGGTTCCAGTGCTTCCTTTACCTAGTATTACCCTAACAGATTTTCCCAATGCCTGTGTTACTCTTTCTTCCATTTTGCTAAACCATGGCATCCCTAGTGGAGGTGTATATAGCGGACCTGGAGTTACCGAAAGTGGAGGGAATTATTATTTCAATCCAAGTCTATTTGCAGTAAACTCTATACATGAAATCTCTTACACTGTTTCTGGTGACAATGGATGCATAGATACAGAAACCAGTGATATTACTGTAACAGGTCTTCCAATAGTGACTTTTTCCACTAATAATAATGTGTTTTGTGTAAACGAAGGTCACAAAATGTTATATGGAGGTTCACCATCAGGCGGATATTATTCTGGCCCTGGTGTGATTTCAAATGGTACTATGTTTGATCCGAATTCCCCAGAAACAGGACCAGGAACCTATTATTTAGAATACCATTATACCGATGGTGCGGGATGTGAAAACTCTAGTATAGAGGACTTTACTGTTGCGGCTATGCCAGAGGTTACTTTTGGTGAAATCCCATTGGTTTGTGCAGGTTTAGGTAGTATTACTTTAACTCAGGGCTCTCCTGCTGGAGGTGAGTATTCAGGGCCTGGAGTTAATGCTGCCGGAGTTTTTGACCCTGCTGCGGTCGGTGGTGATGGAACCTATGAACTTCAATATTTTTACACTACCCCTGAAGGTTGTGATGGTTCTGCCGACCAACAAATCTCTGTTCAAACTACACCTAGTCCACCCACATCTATCTCTTCTGATTATCTGTCGTTTTGTACTGCAGAGATACCAAATAAGATTACCTTAAGTTGTGAAGGTTCAGACCTTTCTTATACTTGGTATGCTAACGATTTAAATGGAACATCAATTGCCCTTGGAAAATCAATTTTAATAGATCCTCCATTAGTGACCACCGAGTATTTTGTACGTAGTGAATCGCCTGGTTGTGGAGAGTCAAATGCTTTGAGTATTACGGTAGAGGTATTTGAAAGCCCAACAGCTGAATTTAGCTTGTATAATATTTGTGATGGAGAGCAAGTAGATTTTACCGATCAGTCCATAAATGGAAGTATTAGTCAATGGGAATGGTCATTTGGCGATGGAGGAACTTCAAATGAGGTGAATCCTAGCCATACCTACACCAGTTATGGTACCAAAAATGTTATTCTTACAGTTACCACAGATGATAATTGTTCTAGTATTCAAAATCATGAGCTTAATGTCTATGATAATCCAGTGGCTGATTTTTCTGCAGATGATAATTGTTTGGGTCTTGAAACTGTTTTTACTAATAATTCAAATGCACCCATTAGTGATATCACTTCTTATAATTGGACTATTGATGGGAATGTCTTTAATACTGAGGATCTAAGTTATACCTTCCCTAATGCTGGTACATATACGGTGAATCTAGAACTCATAACAGAGTTTGGATGTGATGACAATCAGGATCTTGAAATCACCATTTCTCCTTCTCCAGAATCTTCTTTTACTTATATTAACCCTTGTCTTTCCAATGTGGTAGAACTGACCAATACCTCTACTGCCTCTTCTGTTGATGATCCTATAGTTTCCTATCTTTGGGAATTTGATAATGGAGATAATTCTGATGAAGAAGAACTTACCTATATTTATCCTTCCAATGGGTTTTATCAAATAAATCTTACTGTTACTAATGGACAAGGCTGCTCTCACACCTTTTTCCATGATAATGTTATTGTAAACCCAGATTTTGATGTGGATATTACCAATGATGAATTTTGCATTGGCGAAGAAGGAAACTTTAATGGTGTTGCCATTCCATCAAATCTTCCTTTAGAGTATGATTGGATTTTACCTGGAGGTACCTTTGCTGACGGACAGGTGGCTCCACATACTTTCACTAGCCCCGGGGAATATACCATCTCACTTATTGGAGATTTAAATGATTGTACTGCAGGTTTAACAAAAACAATCATAGTAAAAGAATTACCCACCTCTAGCTTTACTTCAGATGGGCTTTGTTTAAACGACCCGGTTACTTTAACTGATGCAAGTTTTGGAGATGATTTGGCTATTACTGATTGGTCATGGGATTTTGACAATGGAAACTCTTCCACAGATCAAAACACATCTGTAACATTCACCTCTCCCAATACCTACAACATCAGTCTGCAAGTAAGCGATGAAAACAATTGTGTAAATAGCAGTAGCCAAGCTATAGCGATTAACCCCCTTCCTATA